>JADZFJ010000121.1 GCA_020849935.1 Crocinitomix sp.
ATCCTCTTGAAGGGTATTTACTTTTAAATATTGTTGCTTGAATAAAAGAATTGAAGACATATTGAACAAACAAATACGAGCAGAAGCGATGTCTTCTCAACTCTATTTGGCTATGGCGTCTTGGGCTGAATGCGCTGGAATTACTGGGACTGCTAACTTTTTATACCAACATTCGGACGAAGAAAGAATGCACATGTTAAAGCTTGTTCGTTTTGTAAACGAGCGTGGTGGCAGGGCAGATATTCCTGCGGTTGATGTGCCTAAAAAAGATTTTGAATCACTAACGGATATCTTTACTTTATTGCTTTCGCATGAATTAAAGGTGACCAATATGATCAACGAAGTGGTTTTTGTTTGTTTAGAAGAAAAGGATTATTCGACTCACAATTTTATGCAATGGTATGTATCAGAGCAATTGGAAGAAGAGGCCTTGGCACGAAATATTTTAGATCAATTAAAAATGATTGACGGGGATAAAGGAGGGTTATATTTATTTGACAGAGAGCTTGTTGCGCTTCAAAACGCAAAAAAACCAACACCTAATCCTTAACTTTGGCACACTTTTGGTAACCGACAGATCTACATAAATTATAAATTGAAAAGAGTTTTTTACATATTCATAGTTTTAATCGCATTTATTGGGCTCAATAGTTCGACTGTGAAGACAACACAAATGCCGGACACCCGGGCTGTGGTAAAAGCGCTTTATATTTATACGTTCGCTACGTTAGTTGAGTGGCCAGAACAAAAAAGGAGTGGAGATTTTGTGATTGGTGTTTTTGGTGAAAAAACAAGTGTGTACGAAGAATTAATCAAAAAATATTCTGGAAAAGCAATTGGAAGTCAAAAAATTGTAATTCAAAATTACCGAAACAAGGAGGCAATTCAAAATTGTCATATTTTATACATTACTGAAGTTAACAGTCATTATGTCCCTGCACTAGCTACCCAAATGGCGCCTAAAAACACCTTACTGGTAAGCGAAAAAGTAGGCTCGCTCACAAAAGGAGCAATTGTTAATTTTGTTTTGGAAGGAAACCAACAAAAATATGAAATCAACAAAACGAATGCGAAGACACACAAATTAGTCATCGCGGACAAACTTACTGACTTGGCCGTAAACGTTATTAAATGAAGACAATGAGATACATATCACTTATCTTGATCGCTTGTTGCGCTAGTCTTTCATTTGGCCAAACTTGGACTTGGCAGGCGAATGAATTTTATAAAGCACAAAATTTCGAGCAAGCAAAAAACGCCATTGATTCCGCTATTGGAACCTCTGAGCGCTACGATTCACAAACTTGGCAATTGCGCGGTTTGATTTATCGAAATTTAGACAAACCAAATCATTTGTTTAACAGTGAAATTGCGATCGAATCTTTTGTCCGAGCGAAAAAAGTGGATAGCACGAATGTGTACACCACAAAAATTAACGAATACATCAAAAACACCCTCATTAAAAATTATTATAATATTTCCGTAAAACTTTTATTGGAAGAGAAAGACTTTGAAAAATCGGAAGAATATTATAGTATTTATAAAAAGCATTATTTGGCCTTATTGGATCCGATGTACAGTTTCAAAACGAGTGATGTTGATTATTACAACACGGTTGCCGTTCAATATATTACCAAAGTTGATTTTGCCGAACCATCTAAAAAAGGTGCTTTAAGAGAAAAGGCAATTTTAAATTGCTCAAAAGTTTTGGCCATTGATAGCTTGGATTACAAAGCAAACTTTAACATGGGTATTATTTATTATAATCTAGGAGCTGATTATATCATGATTGCTGATCCAGAAATCACAGTCGAAGAATTGATGATGAACCAAAAACGCGCAGAAGATTCTTTCTTAAAAGCACTGCCATTACTCAATAATGCCGATCGAATTCAACCAGGAACGATGGAGGTGTATGAAGGTTTAATGGGTTGTTATTACGGTTTAAATAATGATGAACTCTATTTAAAGTATCAAATTTTGGTGGATAAACATTACCTTCCAACTTATTTAGAAACTCTTAAAAATCAACCAAAAAACATTGAAAATATTAAAACGTTAATTAGAATCTATACGTACACCCTCGTCAACGAAGAAGAAGCAAATAGGCTGAGGACCGTAATGAATGAATTGCAAAACGAATAAAAAAAGACCAACACAAGAATGAGCTTTAGATTCACCATAGGGAAAAAAATTGGTACCGGGTTTGGTGTATTAATACTATTCATCATTTCTGTTTTTGGAGCTACCTTTTTAGCTGTTCATGACGGAATTACCACGTTTAAAGAATTGGACAAAACGTCTAACGAAATCATCACTGTTTTAACGCCTTCCAAAGAATCAATTACCGCGATTAAATCCTACACCATCGAATCCAGACAATTGGCGGCGCAATGGGTGAACGATCAAAGTCGAAATGACGTGGAACACAAAATGCGTTTTAAGGAGTTGATCAACAAGGACATTCCACAAAAGTTAGAACAACTCGACGCCATTTCGAAGAATTGGACAGATGAAAAGGACAAAGAGCTTTTAAAATCGTTAAAAGAACAGTTTAAACTACTTTTTCAGGAGTACAATGAAATAATGACCTTGCTACCCAATATTAGTAGTTACGACGATCCAATCAGTATTTTTTCGGCACGATTAATTGTTGATCAAAACGGCGGAGTTGGCGATAATTATAATAATTTGACTACGAATCTTGATTTTCTAACAAAGAGTTTATTAACGAAAGAAGAAAATGCCCTTTCTGTCAATCGCGCTTCGTCGGAACAGTCTCGAGCTAAGTTTCAATCCTTACAATTTTACTGGTGGTTGGGCGGAAGTTTGATCATTTTTGCAATTATCATTGCCATTTTTACAACCAATACGATTGTGCGTCCGGTAAACAATTTACGTGAGGTGCTTCTTTCACTCGGTAAGGGTGTATTTCCGAAACAAGAGATTGAAATTAGAAATGACGAAATAGGTGATATGTCTGCGGCGGTGGTCGATTTGGTAGATGGTATGAAAAAAACAACCTACTTTGCGAAAGAGGTTGGACAAAGTAATTTTAATTCGCCTTACCAACCTTTAAGCAAGGAAGATGTGTTGGGACATGCCCTCTTAAAAATGCGGGACGAACTTGCAGAAACAGAACGAATTCTCGAACAAAAAGTAAAGGAGCGGACCGAAGAGGTTGTACAACAACGAGATGAAAACGAGCGTCAACGTTTAAAATTAGAAGATTTATACAAAGCTGTTACCGCCAGTATTCGTTATGCGAAACGCCTTCAAAATTCAATTTTACCTCCAAAAGAAGTCATTAATTCAATTTGTCCAAACTCGTTTGTTTTGTACAAACCAAAAGATATTGTTTCTGGTGATTTTTATTGGTTTGAAAAAACAGAAAAGGTAAACTTTTTTGCAGCCGTTGACTGCACAGGTCATGGCGTTCCAGGCGCCTTTATGAGTTTAGTAGGTGCCAATGGATTAAACACCTCGATTCGCGAAAAGAAAATTAGCGAACCTGCCGAAATTCTCAATTACCTCAACACATTCGTGAATGAATCGTTGAATAAAAGCAGGGAAGAAAATCAAATTCGGGATGGAATGGATATCTCACTTTGTTCATTGAATTATGAAACCCTTGAATTAAATTTTGCAGGAGCAAATAATCCACTTTATTTAATTAGAGACAATACCTTCACCATCGTAAAAGCAGATAAATTTGCGATCGGATCGTTTGAACCAGACTCGAAAAAATATTTGCAACATAAAGTACAATTGCAAAAAGGAGATGTCATTTACCTTTTTAGTGATGGTTATGCCGATCAGTTTGGTGGTGAGCGAGGTAAAAAATTCCTCTATAATCGTTTTAGAGAGCATCTTTTATCCATTCATAATTTACAGATGAATGAACAGAAAGATTACCTAGAAAACACTATTCATGAGTGGCAAGGATCCTTTGAGCAAGTGGATGATATCCTTGTAATTGGTGTCAGAATCTAGGCGTATGATTTTGCGAATTGGCCTTTTTAACCTCCTTTTTTTCCTTTCATTCGCATTATTTAGTCAACAAAAAACCATAAAATTTGAAACCTACTCCCTCGAGAATGGTTTGTCACAAAGTTCGATTACAGGAATTGTTCAAGATCAATTTGGGTTTATTTGGATTTCTACCCAAGATGGGATTAACCGATACGATGGTTACACCTTTAAAACCTTTAAAAACAATCCATCTGATGACAATACGATTCCGAACAATTATATTCACTTTTTAAAGCGAGATGAAAGCGGGAACATTTGGTTTGGCACCAACCGTGGGATAGGTAAAATTAACCCAAAAGATTTTTCTGTCAAACGAATCAGTAAAATCACCTTTCCGACCCTAAAAGGATACATTTTTACTACCATGAGCTTTGACAAACAAGGCTTGTTATGGGCGCTTACCGAAAAATCAGGGATCAATAAAATTAATCTAAAAACCCGTGAAATCGAAACCATTACTTCGGTAAATGGCAGCACCGACCTCACCACCCTGTTTATCGACGAAGAAAAAACACTTTGGATTGGTACGTCGACCGGAAAAATTTACCATGCTAACTATCCTTACAAAACCTTTAATACCATTGACTATAATTCCATTTTTACAAGCGCTGGAATTACTAGTTTTTACAAAATCAAAGATCATCCTTTGATGGTATTAACGGAAAAAGGATTGTTTTATATTGATGAAGAAAAAAAGCTGCAAATTTTCACTGAATACACCGATATTCGATATGGAAAAATTAACTGTGTTTATTTTGAAAATGAGTTTAATACCTGGGTAGGAACAGACCATGCAGGGTTAATTTTAATTCAAAAAGCAGGCAATCGCCGACAAGTAATTTCACAGTATCAAAATAACCCTTTAGACAATTCATCGATTGCAGATAATAGCATATCCACCATTCACGAAGACGAAACGGGAGTGTTTTGGATTGGAACAGGACAAGGAATTTCAAAATTTGATAAATACAAACAAGGATTTACTTCGATCACCCTCAGCAACGATCCTGCAAAAGGGTTGATTGATTACAGCGTTTGGTCGTTTGCCGAAGACAAAGCAGGAAATACGTATATCGGAACGAAAAAAGACCTTACCATTTACAATTATCAGTCTCAACTTTATTATCACATTGTAAGGGATATAAATACAACACATCATCTTTTGAGCATTTATGTCGAAGATGAAAATAAAATCTGGCTTGGGTACGATGATGGTTTGTTTATCCTCACCATTTTAGATTTTAAAACATTTGAATACAAATTAGACCGCATTCGTTATTTACCAGAAGACATTGAAAAAGAAACACGGGTTTATGTCATCACCCCAGCCGATAGTAACCGTTTATGGATCGGAACCCGAGAAGGATTAACGATTATTGATAAAGAAACTAAAAACATAGGTTATTATAGCAATACCAATTCGGGCTTAGGCGAAGGTTCGATTAAAACCGTTTATACCGATAAAAGTAACCAGACATGGGTGGTAACAAGTAACCAAGGAATGTATGCGGTTTACGAAAATTCACCAAACAATTTTGTTTTTGAATTTATCGATATTGTTGACCACGACGAAACGAGTGGAAGTATCACCTGTCTTTTACAGACAGAACCTGGTGTAATGTGGCTGGGAACTTATGGCGAAGGGTTAAAACGGCTTGATCTAATTACCCGAGAAACAAAAAATTACACCGAAAGGGAAGGTTTATCCAATAACGTTGTTTATGGTTTATTGGAGGATTCAGACGGGAATATTTGGGCCAGTACCAATAAAGGCATCTCGAAATTTAATACGAAAACTGGAAAATTTACCAATTACAACGTCAAAGATGGTTTACAAAGTAATGAGTTTAACACCAATGCTTATTATAAATCGAGTAAAGGACTCCTTTATTTTGGGGGGATCAATGGCTATAACGTATTTAATCCAAAAGAAATTTCAGGGAATCCAAATCCTCCGCGCGCCATTATTACTGAAGTAACCTTATCTACCAAAGGAAACAAACTAAAAAAAGTATTGGCAGAAAACATTGTCTCTTCCGAAAAATTAGA
>JADZFJ010000122.1 GCA_020849935.1 Crocinitomix sp.
AATAGGAAAACCTCTTGTAAAACAATGGCGATATTTTTTCGCAAAGTATCCATTTCAATGGATCGAACTGGGTGTTCACCAATAAGAATTTCGCCTTTTTGATAATCGTAAAAACGGGTTAACAGGTTGGTGATGGTGGATTTGCCAGCGCCTGTTGTTCCTACCAATGCAATGGATTGAGAGGGTTGAACACAAAAACTGATGCCTTTTAATACCCAATCTTCGTTTTTGTAGGCAAACCAAACATCTTTAAATTCTATTTTTTGATTAAAATCTACCTCAGTAATGATTCCAGTTGAATCCACGTCGTCTTGTGTGTCTAAAATTTCAAGGACACGTTCGGCACGAACAACGCCTCGTTGCAAGACATTAAAACGATCAGCCAATTGACGGATAGGGCGGTACAACATTTCGACCCACATGATGAAGGCAATAATGGTTCCTGCCGCTAATTTGACATCTTGCTCGGTATAATTGATTTGTAACAAGCCCCAAATAATTAAAAAAGCAATGGAAAGTGAGCTTAACAATTCAACTACCGGAAAAAAGATAGAGTTTGCCCAAACGGCGTCGATATGCGCTTTGCGGTGGTCTTTGTTGATGCTGTCGAATTTAAGGGCTTCAATTTTTTGGCGGTTAAAGAGTTGAATGATAAACATGCCCGAAATATGTTCTTGCACAAAGGTGTTTAACCGACCAACTTGCAGACGCTCGCTTTGAAAGGAGGCTTTCATGGCGCGGGCAAAAATGCGGGTAGCAATTAATAAAAGTGGGAGTGGAATGAGCACCAAAAGACTCAATTTCCAATTCTCCATGAACATAAAAAGCACAATTAATACCAAACTGACAATTTCGCCGATCATGATGATTAAACCCGTGGAAAAAACTTCTGCAATTGCCTCTACATCCGCCACTAAACGCGTGACCACGGTTCCGTTAGGGGTGGTGTCGAAATATTTTAGTTTGAAGGAATTAAAATGTGAAAACAGGCGAATTCTTAAATCGCGGATGATGGATTGCCCTAATAAATTGGCGAAATAAGCCATAAAAAGTTGGACAGCGCTTTGTAAAAAGAGTAAAATCAACAATAAAATAGTCCACGCCAATAATTGGGCTGACAAGGTGCCAGGGGTAGCAAAAAATTCGATAAAATTTTGAATATACGTTCCTCGTTCAGAGAGGTTGGTGCCATCGCCAGTGATGTAATTATCGATTAATTCTTTAATAATGTAAGGGCGAATGGGACCAAGGAGCGAAAAAAGCAACATTAAGCCAATTGCCATGCTAAATACAAACACATAAGGACGAGAAAACTTGAGGAGTTTCCACAATATTTGCAGGTCGACTTTGCTTTTTTCTGACATTGTTACAAAAGTAGACAAAACATTCTTTTATGTTCTTGTGAACGGTAAATTTAATTCTGAGAAAGGATGTTAAAATAGGTAAGATTGTTAATAGGTTCACGTCACCGCAAAAGGGATATTAGCGGCAGCGCCCCAACGATCCAGTCCCCAACTCGTTGGGGATTGGATGTTGGGGACTATAGCGGTTAGCCCGGTGCCGACAATTTCGCGCATGCGAGAATTCGTCGGCATTTGCCCAAAAAAAGAAAATAACAGCGATTTATAAAGGCATTATTGAACTAAATTTAAATTTCGTTGGTTTATTTCGTTTAAACGAACTATTTTTGACCTCAAAATTAAAGCAATGCCAAAAATTTCGATAAAAGGGCAGGAAATGCCTCAATCTCCGATTAGAAAATTAGTTCCTTTTTCTGAAGCTGCCAAAAAAGCTGGAAAACATGTGTATCACTTAAATATTGGTCAGCCTGATATTGCGACGCCAAAAATTGCGTTGGATGCCGTGAAAAATATGGATATTACGGTGTTAGAATACAGCCATTCTGCTGGATTTGAATCGTATAGAGTAGGGTTGGCAAATTATTATAAAAAGAGTGGGATTGAATTGACAAAGGACGAAATTATTATTACGACGGGTGGTTCTGAAGCCTTGATTTTTGGTTTTATGACGTGTTTTAACCCGGGGGATGAAGTGATTATTCCTGAGCCATTTTATGCGAATTATAACGGTTTTGCAACAACTGCGGGGATTCATGTGGTGCCGGTAACTGCGTCGATTGAAAATGGCTTTGCTTTGCCAGCGATTTCTGAATTTGAAAAATTGATTACGCCTAAGACCAAAGGGATTGTGATTTGTAATCCTGGAAATCCGACTGGATATTTATATACGCAAGCCGAATTAGAGCAATTGCGCGATTTGGTGAAAGCTCATGATTTATATTTGTTTGCAGACGAGGTTTACCGTGAATTTTGCTACGATGGTGCTGTGCCTTATTCAGTAATGAATTTGGAAGGAATTGACCAAAATGTGGTGCTAATTGATTCGGTTTCTAAACGATATTCGATGTGTGGGGCACGAATTGGGGCGATTATTTCTAAAAACAAGGAAGTAATGGCAACAGCGATGAAATTTGCTCAAGCACGACTTTCGCCACCTACCATGGCGCAAATTGCGAGTGAAGCAGCGTTGCAAACGCCACAA
>JADZFJ010000123.1 GCA_020849935.1 Crocinitomix sp.
CCATAACTCATCGCCACCAAAGTTTCGTATGCGTAGTAAGAGTTAAACGCACGTTCATCCATGTATTTCTCCAGTTTTTCCAAACCTTTGGCCATGCTTTTTTCTTGATAAATCTTAATACATTTATTAATGGTTTTTTCATCTTTCGAAACTTGAGAGAATCCCACCACCGATAAAAATAGTGCACACACAAGTGCCATATTTCTTATTCCATTCCTTTTTGCATTCATAGCGTTTTCCATTCTTGATTTAATAAATCTGTTAAAATACCCGCAATCCTATTCACGTAGGTTTTTGATCTGTAAGATTGCACCCAAACCACACCTTTAATTGCATTCGTAAAAAAAACCTCATCCGCAGCGAGTAAATTTTGCGGTGAAATATTACACTCGTACACTTTAATATTGTGTTTGAGCGCTAAATTAATAATTTGCATTCGCATTGTACCACCCAAACACCCTAAATCTAGTCCTGAAGTATATAAAACTCCATTACTTACAATAAAAAGATTCGAACTTGTACTTTCAATAATACCTAATTTTTCGTTTAAAATCAAATAATCATCAAAACCTTTTTCTTGCGCCCGCAACCTCCCCATAATGTAAATTAAACAATTTTTGGTTTTAAACCGCGACAAGACATTAATCTGTTTTTTAATTTCTTCGTATAAATCAACTTTTAAGCCAACCTCATTTAACACAAACATATTATCTGGCAAGGCTTCTACCTCAATAAAATAATCTACCCCATTATCCTTAGGTAAATAAGTACCACCGCTTTTTCTATCCACCGACAAGCGCACCCGAGCACCTGCATTTAATCCGTTTTTTACCAATAAGGTATGAATTTCTCTTTCAAAAAACGGAAGTCCAAATTCTTTGGGAATCTGCATACTCAACACATGCATCCCTTCTAATAACCGAAAAATGTGATTTTGCAGATTAATTGGATGGCCATCAATTACTCGAATCGATTCAAAAAGTCCATCCCCGTATAAATGCGCCCTATTCCCGGCACGAATCGCATAGCTATCGCCAGAAACCAGTTCACCGTTGTTATTTACAAAAAATGACATTTAGCCAAAATTTTTAAAAAAGTCAATCAAATAATGGTAATCAAGCACCGTAATAAAAATTACCCCAAAAATTGCCCCTGCTATGTGTGCATCGTGCGCAATCCCCGTTCCTCCTCGTTTCGATAAAAGGTATTCAATCAACAAAATAATAGGCCCATAATAATATGCGTAAATAGGAATTGGCACTAAAAACATCGCCAATTTAGTTGTCGGAAAAAGAATAATATAAGCAAATAAAACCGCCATAGTGGCACCAGATGCCCCTAACGAATTATACCCAGGACTGTCCTTGTATTTTTGAAGCGAATACAAACAAGAAAATAAAATTCCTGTCAAGTATAACACTGCAAAATAAAAATGACCTTTTAATTCATAAGCTCCTACCAATCGTTTTTCCAACGCCTCTCCAAACATGAACAGAACAATCATATTGAAAATCAAATGAGTATAGTCCGCGTGAATAAATCCATGGGTAATACAACGGTACCAATTTTTATTGTGAATGACATCGTACGGATTCAACATTAGTTTTGATTTTAACGAATTATCGTTAATTGCACGCGCAGAAATCAAAATAGTTAATGCTAATAATAAATAAGTAACGTACATTTGTCTTTTTATCCTTATAAGTAACTTCGGATGAGTATGTTTGTTCCGAAATCTAATTAAATTATATGAGATGTATACTGATACTTCTACTTTTCGTTACATTATCAAGTTGCTCAGGCGATAAAGATGGGCTATTTGAAGGGCTTTCAGAAGAAGAAATTGACTTAAGTGAAACCCTCAAAGAGAAATTTGGTGAAACGGAAAACCTTATTTATGCCAATGATACCCTGTTGGCAAGTAAAGAGGTATTGACCTATTACAAAGAGAATGAGTTTATTCCAATTTGGACAACTTCCGAAGGATTAAATGAATCAGGTACCGAATTTGTACAATTGATCAACGAATCGTACAAATTTGGCTTTTTACCGGAAATGTTTAATGCTTCGCTAATCAAACAAACGTTGGATTCCTCTTTACTCGATACCGAATTAATTTTATCCAACGCCTTCTTTCTTTTTGATACCCACATTAGTGTTGGTTGTGTCGATTCTTCCACCTATTCCTATGTCTGGAAAAAAGACAAAATTACGTATTCATTGACTGACGAATTAACAACCATCAGAAAAGGAGACAAGGTTCGAGAAACGATTCTGGCCCATCAACCTGATTTTTGGGAATACCGTCAACTCCAAAAAGGTTTGTCCAATTTCTTAGATAGTTTTGACTTGGACACCAATCATTATGTGATTCCAGCGATAAAAGAAGATTCACTAAATTGTTACCTCACGGCAAAAACAGCCCTTCAAGGTCATGATTTTTTATCAGAAAAAGCAGCAACGGATGATACTTTGTTTTTGAATCAATTAAAAAAATTCCAAGAATTAAATGGCTTAAAACCAGACGCCGTTATTGGAAAATGGACAGGTAGAGCCTTAGAAAAGAGTAATTTAGACCGATTTTACCAAGCTGCCTTAAGTTTAGAAAAATGGCGTTGGCATACACCACGTCCAAGTCGTTATATCCGCGTAAATAGTCCTGAATTTTATTTGTATTATGTAGATAGCGCGCAAACGCTGAGCAAACACCGTGTGGTGGTTGGCGCTTATGCCACCCAAACTCCCGAATTTCAAGCGCAAATGCAACGAATGGTCACCAATCCATTTTGGCACGTTCCCTACTCTATCTCCTCCACCGAAATTTTAGTTGGTGCACGAAAAGACACCAGTTATTTTAACAAACGAGGATATAAAGTATTTAAAGGTGGTGCCGAAGTTGATCCTAAAAATGTAGATTGGAAAGCGGTGAAAGAAAATAATTTTCAATACCGAATTCGACAAGAAGGCGGCGGTGGAAATAGTTTAGGACGCATTAAATTCCTTTTTCCAAACGAACATTCCGTTTTTATCCATGACACTCCTTCAAAAAGTTTATTTGGGAATGATGTTCGCGCCTATTCGCATGGCTGTGTTCGTTTGCAGGATCCTTTTGATCTTGCTAAAAAAATCCTAGCCACCGAAAATCATAAAATGTTGCCAGATGAACTGGACAGCGTGGTCAAAAGAGGTCAACAAAAAGTACTTGAATTGTCCGAGCCATTTGCAGTGTATATTGAATATTTCACAGCCAGTGCGGATAGTAATGATGCCATCATCTTTCATCCAGATATTTACGGACGAGATGAAAAATACATCAAACGGGCATACAAACCATTTGTGCGCTAAAATTTATGGCAAAAATGAAGGCGCCAAGATTGGAGAAAAAGCCGCAAATTTTAATCAAACATGGACACAAACGAGAAGATCCTTATTATTGGATTGCCGATCGTGAAAATCCCGCGGTGATTAAACATTTAAAAGCAGAAAATAAGTACACCAAAGAAATTCTTGCCCCTACCAAATCCCTTCAACAATCTTTGTTTGACGAAATGAAGGCCCGAATGAAGGAAGACGATACCTCGCCTCCAGTTTTTAAAAACGGCTATTGGTATTATTCTAAAGTGAAGGCCGGAAAAGGGCAAAGTTTGTTCTATCGTAAAAAAGAATCCTTGTCTGCCAAAGAAGAACTTTTAATTGATGAAAATAAAGAGGCAAAAAAGCACGGTTTTTATGAATTAGTGGGGTTCGAAATCAGTAAAAACAATGAATTCATGGCTTTTGCTGAGGATATTGAAGGAAGTGGCGTTTGTCAAATTCGGTTTAAAAACCTTGAAACAAACAAAGTTCTTCCAGTTGTTTTATTAGATGTTGATGGCGATTTTGCTTGGCATGGCAACAATGAAGATTTCTATTTTAGTCAATTGGAACAAGAAACTTTACGAACGAATGTGGTCAAAAAAATCAACCTGCTAACTTTTAAACAAGAACTAATTTTTCAAGAAAACGATCCTACATTTTCAGTGTCCGTTCAATTAAGTCAAGATGGGAATTGGATTTTTATTGGAACATACAGCACCTTAACCAACCATTATCTCTTTAAATCAGCAGAAACTGACGAACCATTTAAACCTTTTTGGAAACGTAAAAAAGGGCATGAATATTTTCCAGAAGCTGATGGAAATGAGTTTTTTATCAAAACCAATTTAAACGCAAAAAACTACCAATTGGTGCGCTGCCCAATCAATCAACGAAGTCCTGAACATTGGATCACAATTCAAGAAAACGATGCGCGAACACTGATTGAAGATTTTGAGGTTTTTGAGCATCATCTAGTCGTTCAAGAAAAAATCAATGGACTTTCACAAGTTCGGGTGTATGATCGGGCGAATTATGAGAGCACAGTAATTCCTCCGTTCGAAGAAACCTATACTTTGTATTTGGCTGATCAAAACGATGGCGAAAATGATCATGTTCGAATTGGGTATAGTTCAATGACTACCCCAGAGTCGATTTTTGAAATTAACCTGCGGAATTTTGAAAAAACACTTGTTAAACAAGCCGAAGTGCAAGGTGAATTTGATTCAAATGAATATCGATCAGAAAGACTTTTTGCAAAGGCTCAAGATGGAGTCGAAATTCCTATTTCCTTGGTTTATAAAAAATCGCTGTTTGAAAAAAAAGGAACCAACCCTGCTTTGATTCTTGGTTATGGAGCTTATGGCGAAGCAATTGATCCATATTTTAGTGCGGCACGTCTGAGTTTATTAAACCGTGGTTTTTTATTCGTCATTGTTCACGTACGAGGTGGTGATGACCTTGGAACCGAGTGGTACGAACAAGGTAAATTAGCCAACAAAATCAACACATTTACCGATTTTATTGAAGCAACGGAATATCTTATTCACCAAAAATACATCCACCCAAAGCATGTTTTTGCGGTTGGTGGAAGTGCAGGTGGTTTGTTGGTCACTGCCGCAGCGAATTTAAGACCTGACCTTTTTCGAGGAATTATTGCTCAGGTGCCTTTTGTGGATGTGGTCACCACCATGCTCGATGATACCTTGCCACTTACCTCGGGTGAATATGATGAATGGGGAAACCCAAAACGGAAAAAGGACTATCATTATTTGCTCTCCTATTCGCCTTACGATCAAGTAAAAGCACAAGCTTACCCTCATTTTTTTGTGTCGGCAGGATTACACGATCAACAAGTTCAATTTTGGGAACCCACTAAATTTGTGGCCAAATTGCGCGATTTAAATATGAGTGATTCGGTCATTATCTTAAAAACAAATCTCAAAGCTGGGCATGGTGGCGCACCCAACCGATACGAACAATTGAGCGAAGCCGCTGAAGAATATGCATTCATTCTTCATTTCAATGAAATCGAATCGACCAACCATTCAAATATTCGTTAATTTTGTAGCTGTTAGGATTGTATGATGAAATTTGATCGACAAAGTAGTATTGACCTGGAATTTAACGTGGTGTGTGAACTCCTTGCAACCTATTGCAAATCACAAAAAGCCAAAGAAAATGCCTTAAAAATTGACTTTTTTAACGATCGAACTACACTCACCAACGAATTTGATTTGTTGGATGAAATAAAATACATTTACGACGATGCTCGTTTGAAATTTCCACACCCGAATGCAGAGGATATTGATACTGCCCTTAATATTTTAAGAATCGAAAACGGGGTACTTACCTTGCAACAATTACTTCGGATTTATTCCCTCTGTTTGGGAACAAAACAATTAATCGATTTTGCGAAAAACCAAAAAAATGAATGCCCGCTCATTTACAATGCCTGCGAACATATTACCGAAATTCATACCGTTTTAGGGATTGTCACAGAAATTTTAGACGAACGAAAACTGGATATTCGCGATGATGCCACGCCTAGGTTACTCACCATTCGAAAACGAGAAAAAGCCAATCGCATCGAAATCAACAAAAATTTTGACCGGGTTTTAAGAACTTGTAAGATAGATGGTTTAGTTGCAGATTCAGAAGAGACATTTCAAGAAAATCGGCGACTTTTAGCAGTTTTATCGACCTATAAAAAACGTGTGCCTGGCAAAATTTACGGGGTAAGCGCCAAAGGAACCTATACCTATATCGAACCCCAAGAAAATTTCCATCTTAACAAAGAACAAGAACAGTTAAGAATTGATGAAAGCAATGAATTATTCATCATTCTTGAGCAAGTTACTAATAAATTACGCGGGCAAAAAAG
>JADZFJ010000124.1 GCA_020849935.1 Crocinitomix sp.
ACTCACTAAAAGAGCTTTAAACCTTTCGATGATTAGTGATTTAAGTACACAGTTGCAAACAGAAGAAGAATTGCAAACAATGGCTGGAAAAACAAAAGATTACAATGAAGGTGTTGCGGCATTTTTAGAGAAAAGAAATCCGGAATTTACAGGTAAATAAGTTTATTCGATGAAAATAGGAATTGTAGGCGCAGGATCCATGGGATCTGGAATTGCTAAAGTTGCAGCACAATGTGAACATGAGGTGGTCTTATTTGACACGAACCGTGTGCAATTAGATAAGGCTGAAAGTAATCTTGCCAAGTTAATGGCATCAATGGTTGAAAAGGGAAAAATTTCTCAGGAAACAAGCACAAAAACACAAGGGCTAATTCACTATAGTTCCAAAATGGAAGATTTTGGCGGTTGTGGTTTGGTCATTGAAGCCATTATAGAGAATTTGGCGGTAAAAAAGAGTGTTTTTGAACAATTGGAAGGGTTAGTAGACGAAAGCTGTTTATTGGCCTCTAATACTTCTTCCTTGTCTATTGCATCCATAGCAGCGAGCTGTAAAAAGGCAGATCGAGTTTTGGGAATTCATTTTTTTAACCCAGCTCCTTTAATGCCATTGGTTGAAATTATTCCTGCTGTTCAAACCTCTTTAGAAACTGTTTCTCGCGCTCGTACCTTGATTGATTCTTGGAAAAAGGTCACTGTTTTAACGAAAGATACTCCAGGTTTTATTGTAAACCGTGTGGCTAGGCCATTTTATGGGGAGGCCTTAAAAATTTATGAAGAAGGTTTGGCAGATTTCGCAACAATTGACTGGGCGATGACAAGTTTAGGTGGTTTCAAAATGGGACCATTTACCTTGATGGATTATATTGGAAATGATATCAATTATACGGTTACTGAGACCGTCTTCACGTCGTTTTATTTTGACCCAAGGTATCGTCCAAGTTTTACACAAAAAAGACATTCTGAAGCTGGATGGTTTGGGCGTAAATCGGGTAGGGGTTATTATGATTATTCCGAAGGTGCTATTTTGCCAACTCCAGATCAAAATGAAGAACTTGGTGCCATGATTTTAAGAAGAATTTTGGTGATGTTGATCAACGAAGCGGTTGATGCGGTTTTCTTGAATATTGCGACTGCACAAGAGGTGGATTTGGCAATGACCAAAGGGGTGAATTACCCCAAAGGTTTATTGCAATGGGCAAACGAATTAGGTCTTGACATCGTACTGAAGGAATTGGATGAATTGTATCATACCTACGGGGATGATCGTTATCGCGCAAGTGTGTTACTGCGTAAAATGGTGAAAAATAATCAACAGTTTAGTCTTTAAGTTGTTTCTATCGGCTAATTTGATTTTTGAATGCGTCACCATCGGATCTTTGTAGGATTGTCTTGAATTCACCAAGTTGAGTCTTTTTGGCTTTAACTTTCCTTGACTTCCTATTTTTTATTCCATCGACTTAGGAATCAACCAGACTTGTTTCGCCATTTCTAATAGGTAAAACGTTTTGAATCTCTCAAAATTTTCTTTGCCTACCTATTTTTTATTCTTTCGACCAAGTTACCAGCAAGTCGGGCAACAACAAGACTAAAATGAAATTTCACAAAAAAATCTCCAATCAGCTAGCGCTGAATCGTATTTTTTTGCGAAATGTCTTGTTGATGCCCGACTAACTGGTGTGTCTGTCTCAAAATAAAAAAATAAGTATGAAGACAAATGACAAAAATTCAGTGAAATCACAAATTATTAACTTCCGAATTGCCGAAATTCATGAAGCAATTGCGCAAATCAAAATTCACCTACATGAAATTGAACATTCACGTGAAATCAATCCGATTAGATATACTGTTGGCGCCGAAATGATGGATGTAAAAATTTACCTAAGACGATTTGAAGAACAATTGGGTGAAGTTGCTAAATTATTTAAGTAGAAAATCAAGCGTGTCTCGACTTTTGGGACACGCTTTTTCTTTAATTTTTTTCAATTCTTCAAAATTTATTTGCCTTCTTAATTTTCACCTACGTCAAAATATTGTTTTCAGGTAAAATAGCATTTGGAAGTTCGGCTTCGTCAAGCATATCTCGCAAATCGATTTCAATTCCTCGTGACATGGTGGTAATTGGCACGTCATTTCCTGTGCCTTCAAACGGATTTTCGCTATAATCACCGATTTTTTCTAAGGTAAAAAACACCCACGAAACCATCACGCTGGCTGGAACAGTGAGCCATATAAATGCCTCACCATGAAGTGTAGCAAATTTCACAAATGCATTCATCATCGAGAAAGGGAGGACATAAATAAAAATCATCACAAAAATATAACTCACTGTGGCGTATTGTCGTGGTAAGGGAAAATTTTTAATACGCTCTGCCTGTCCTTGATGAACGTATAATTCATTTAATAAATTGTTTAATTCTACATGCCTGAAATCGTCAATCAAATCTAATTCACGCAATTTTTTTAATTCAGCGGATTGATTTTTAATTAAATGCATTGCCGGATTAGGGCGTTTAAGCACATCCAGCCGTTCTTCTTCAGATAAATAGGGTGAAATAGCCTCTTCTAAGTTATTTTTATGTTCATCGCTTGTATGAAAGCGTTCTTTAAACTGAACTTGATCTTTGTGTAAATGATGTTCCCATTTACGTTCTTGTCTTAATTGAAATCGCAAGGCTGTTAACCAAGCAATGTGGCGATAAATTAACTTGGTGTGTATCGCTTTTAATTCCGCTGCCGATTTTTTATCTACCGAAAATTGATTGCCAATATAATTTAAGGTATGAATTCCCCACGAGCGACTGGTATTAACTATTCCCCCGTAAATTTTGCGTGCTTCCCATAACCTTTCGTAGGCATTGTTATTTTTAAACCCAATATTAAACGCAACTATTGTTCCTATCAAAGTCACAGGCATAGCGGGCAAACTTAACCAATGCCAATCTAAAAAATAATAGAAAAAAACGGGGTAAGTGGAAATCACCACGTAAAATAAAATATCCCTTCGCGTCCAAAGGAGCATGGCTTTGAAAGTAAATCTTCGTTGAATAAACATACCTAAAATAAGTTAAAGATAATGAATCAAATGAAAGTGATTCTATAGCTTATTATATTTCCTAACCGAACGAAATAGCGCATACCCCAAAATCAGAAGCACAATATTTTTCAAGTCATACCAGCTGTTATGAGCATTAACAGCTTTTAACCAAAACACGAAAAAGATTGAAATCAAGAGCATAAACTGTTGACCTAAGGCATAAAAATGTTTTGCATGTTTATTTTTAACCTGAACTTCGAGTGTTCCTGAATTAGCTTTGTCCAAGAAATTATTTAATGCCGACGGTAGTTGAATTAAAGCGGTCAATTCTTGTTTTAAGGTGTCAATTATGATGGTTTTTAATCCCCCATCGGCTAGAATTAAGTTTTTCAAATAAGGTTTTATCGTATCCATTGGTCGATATTCGGGTGCGATGCTGGCACTAATTCCATGTAAAAGTAAAATGGTGCGCTCCAACAAAATCCAATCTTTGGGCACTTGAATGGTTTTGGTTAATTCTCGAATCCCAATCTCTTTTCTTAAATTATCTAAACTACTCCCTTTAATATCATCAATACTCACTTCCTTTAAATTGAGATTATCAATTTTTATTTCATTTTGGACAAAGTTAGTTAACGCATCAATTAATTTCCCAGCCACTTCTTTGGCATTTGTATCTGTCCCTAAAAAGCCCATTTTTTGCAATGAAACCAAAATTTTCGGGGTGTCTTTTCTGACAATTGCTTGTACCAAAATTGGAATCTCTTTGCGCATTTCGTCATTTAATTGAGCAGTTGCGCCAAAGTCTAACAAGATAATTTTACCAGCTTCATTCACTAATATATTTCCTGGATGCGGATCCGCATGATAAAAACCATCTACCAAAATCATTTTACAAAAGGCAGTCACCAAGGTTTTTGAAATTTCAGCACCGTCAATGTTCCATTGTTTCAATTGTTCGGTGTTGGTAATTTTTGCACCTTCA
>JADZFJ010000125.1 GCA_020849935.1 Crocinitomix sp.
CGTTTTCAAGCCAAATGAAAAAATATTGTTCGGGTTGCATAATGCCTGGTCGAGTTCCTAAGAAGTAAAACAAGTCGGTACCGCTTCCAGTTGTGTCTGGGAAGTGTGAATAAAGTCCATTTACCATTTTATCTTTTTCACTTTTTGGTGTGTTGGTTTCTGGTGGACCCAAAATTTTCGTAACCTCCGCTCTGGATTTTCCGTCAAGCAATTTTGATTTCATAAGATCATGAACGAGTTCAAATCTTTTTTCTGGTTTTTGTTTCCAATCGGTTGTATTAAATTTTCGTGCTTCAAAATTGTCGGAAACATTTATCACCACAACTACAAACACAATGTAAAGGACAACCAATGCAAGAATCGAAACCAGCAACCACTTAATCCAATTTCTTTTTTTTCCTGTCTTCATTTAAAAGCAAAAGTTAAGAATAAATGGGAGTTGTCCGTATTATCATTAGTCTGCTAAATTTTGCAAATTCCATTTTTCTAAAATCCATTCAATTTTATTTTTTATTTTTTCATCTTCGTCTTCATCCTGAAGCATTTCTATTAATTTGGGAAGCGCTTCTTTTTTATCTAATACAGAGATATAGGATAAAGCGTCCAGACGTACTCGATCCGCTTCATCAGACAGACAATGTAGGATAACGGAATAGGCTTCTTCAACCCGGTGATCGGTAAGGTAATTGATAGCAAGTTCTTGTGCATAACCTCCCAAGTAATCGAACGATTTTATTTTTTTCAAGCCTTCTATCAATACTGCTGCTGTTTCTGGAAAATTTAAACGCGTTAAAGTATAAACATAAGCTTCGTTTGAATCTGCTATTTCATGCAATAAAGCTTCTTTGGCATAACGAAAAGCCAGGGTTTTATTCCTTGTTTCCAAGCCCTCTAATATCAAAAGAAAATAAAAATGCTCCGGATTAAAAGGACTATCCTCATCTTCTTCTCTCAAATTCGATAAAAAATTTTCAATCCAAGCAATAATTGTTTCATCAAAATCTGGCGGTAAGTTTTCGAAGGTTTCCAAAAATATGGCGTTGCGTTTATTCATATCATCGACACTAACGTACTCCGTATTTAATGTTGTAAGTAGTTTTTCGAATTCCACGATTTTGTCCATTCTTATATTTTTAATTTTGTTTTTTTGTTAAGGTCTTTTTTACAATAAATAGTATGTATTAAGTTAGAATCAATAGATACTATATTTGGTAAATTACTGCTGTATCTTCATCTGAAATTTTGATAATGAAATATCTTTCCTTTTTCATTTATTTTAATTCTTTTGATTTTGAAACAAAATCATTAAACCTCACAAAAATTATGATTTCAGCACATTTAATTCTTTTCAAGTTGACCTTGTTATACCTCAAAATATTCTTAACCTTCATATAGCCTAATCCCCAATAATTTAAAATCTGCTACCTGCTTTTCAGCGGAAGTTTTGAAATCTAAGGTAACATTGCTGTTTGTAATCCTAATGTAATCTTCATTATTGAAGCTTGGAGTGTTTTCTATTTGAAAAGCAATTTGATTTTGTTCCAATTGTTCTATCACGTCCCCAAACGTTGGCAAATCATTTTCATCGATGAACCATTTATCGATTTCTATGTTTTTGTTATTTATTTGTAATTCCTGCAGAGAATCGTTTGTAATTCCAAAAATAACTTCAGAATCAGTGAAATAGGAGAATTCATAGCTTCCGTATCTGATAATTTGAACATATTTACAATCCAAAAATTCAAGATTTTTTCCCAACAAATTAATGACATCACTTTTTGTAGAACCCAACGTTATTGAGTCAAATTTACCCGTTTCAATAAACGTTCTTATTGAGATTATTTGCATAAAGCCGTTTGCGGTAGGTTTTCTCATTCCGATTATCCTTGTTAATTTTTTTTAAATAACTCAATAAGTCCTTTTGATAATGATTCCAAAAAACATTTCTCTTGCAATATTATTTTCTAGATTTTCATTTTTGATTGTCCAAGCAATCTCAAACAGTCCAATTAAGTTTGACATTGCTACACATCTAGTTGGGTCTCCTGGTGAGCAGAAAAATTGAGCTTCCTCAGAAACATAACCTTCACCCGTATTTCTTAAGGTTGCACAGACAATTGATTTCGCATCAACACCCGACATTCCGCTTTCTATATCCCATGTCCATCTTTGGTTGTCAGTTGCACCAACCAATATAACATTATGGTCGATATTAATATAATTGACTACAAGATGCGTAATTTGTTCACTCATTTAATCTTTTACTCTTATTATTTAACTTACCGATCAACGATTTGCGAATTTGCCCAGTGCGACTTTTGAAGCTTCCTGTGTCTATATCCACAAATTTTTATTTAAAGATACAATGGTTTTTAGATCGCCGCAAATAAAATTTCCCGAAGGAGCAACTTTTTTTTGCGCATGCGATGACCCTGTCCCGCCGCATTGGGCGAATTTGCTATTAGGTGCTCTCCTTTTTTAATTTGTCGTTGATTACTTGGATTATTTCTCCATGTCCGATTGTTCGTGGGCCTTCACAAATGTCAAATTTTTGTCCTGGATAGAGATAACCTGTGAAAGCGTCAACTGAAAGAATTCGAATTTCTGCTTTTACAATGTCTCCAGGAAATACGTTGTCTTTGTCAATGAATATTTGTTCGCCGGTCGTCAATAAATTTTTGCCGATAAATTTAAGATGTGGTCTATAACCTGATGCTGTATAATGTTGTCGGCCTCCATCTTCTGTTTTGAAATATTTAGTTTCCGCAATAATGTCTGGCTGTCCCTTGTCCAGTTCGTTAATGTAACAAAATTGAATTTGATCGGCTATTTTAAAAGTGATATAAAACGGTTTTATATCAAACTGCATTGTAATCTGTCCAGCCACAAATTGTTCTGAGATATTTTTCACTTGCGTCGGATTGAAAGAATAAGATTCATTTTTAAGGTCACTTATTTTATTGATCCATTTTTGAACGGAAGTCTGAATGTCAATTGCATGAATTGTCTGATGAAATGTTTCTTCCGAAGTTTTTGTCTCGTATGTAAAAGTTTTCATCATATCAGGTTTGTTGTTAACGTTTTCGGACTTTGCGATGGACGGGATTTTTACCACAAATGTTTGTGCGGAAAACCAAACTTCGATTAACCGCAAATGTGACTGCGGAGCACTGAACCGCCGCTTTTGCTAAACCCGTATTAGGTGCTGTTTTTCTTTTGTTTTCTGTTGTTTATAAAGGTCTCAATTATTTTCGTCTGCTTAACAAAAATGAGATATTCTTCGTTTTCAACAAATGTTCTTCCGTCAACTCTATAAGTTTTTTCGTCAACCTTTACGAGAGGAATACATAACGTCACACTCCATTCACCCTTACTCAAAGTATTCAAGTTGGTTGCTGTAACCCATTCAGATTTATTAAAGGATTCTCCAGGTGCAAGTGAATGGGGAGTAGTTTCATTATACATACATCCTCCACTTGGATTTA
>JADZFJ010000126.1 GCA_020849935.1 Crocinitomix sp.
ATCCTGCAAATGGAACCATTTTAGCTCCTAGGGCGATGTGTCTCTCAGTTAATGCTGTGTTTTTCATTTTGTCTTTCTTATTAAAGTAACTTGACCTTTGCGTCAAAAAGCAAATATAATTGTTTTCGGCAATCTTTTATAAACAAAAAGCAGTTCCAATTCTTTGAAACTGCTTTTTACTGATTCGTTTAATTTTGATTACATTTTAACAATTCTTTTTGTAGAAACTACAACCCCCGATTCATCAATAAATGAAACAAAATAAGTTCCAGTTGCTTGGTATTGATTTAAATCAACCACGAAATTATTTGTATTAAATGAAATCGTTGCAATTGTTTTTCCAACAACATCTTTTATTTGAATTGTTCCTGTGTGCAACATTCCTGTGCTCACGGTTACTTCTCCTTTGGTTGGATTTGGATATAAATTAATGGATTGGCCAATTTCTTCTTCGATTGTTAAACAATCTACAATCGTTGCGGTGACAGGAACTCGGTCGCTTAAACATTCATACGTTAAAATTTCCCAATTGTAAAAGAAATAATAAAAATCGAGGCCCGCGCTTGAAGAAACAATTTCAACTCCTTCTGGTAAAGTAAAAGGATAATCTGGTGTTCCCGTATTGTTTCGATACATATCTGGTGTACTTCCAACTTCGGTTCCTAACTGTAGATCATTTCCTGCTGGTAAGTGGAAATCAAGGATAACGGTACTGTTACCATTCGGTATATCCACAATTTTTGATTCGATGATAGAACCGTCACTATTTCTTAATTCAATGGTTCGATTTCCAGCGCCATTGGCATAAACCTCCACAGATTTTAAAATGACTGGTGCAGGGCAATTGAAAACCAAATGTTGATCTCCGTTAAAAAATCCACCGCCACCAAAGGTGTTATCTTCTGGTCCAACAAAAAAGGATGGGGAAACGATGTAACTCTCGACATAGTAAGTGGTTGTTGCGCCTAAGGCTGGAGTAGTGTAGGTGTCTCCTGTAAAAAATGACACACCGCCTGTAGGTTCTTCAAACCAATTTAAATCGTCGCTTCCTTCGGCCATTAATATACCCACACCATCTTGACAAACGTTGTCATTGGTGACAATTGGAGTTTCAGTAAGTGCCACTGTAATATAACTTGTTTCAATTATCTCGTCACTACCAATACCATTTGTAGCGGTTAAGGTAACATCATAAACTCCATTAGTAGCGTAGGTATGACTTGGATTTTGTTCAGTTGAAGTTCCTCCGTCACCAAAATCCCATGCCCATGTGGTTGGCGAATTTGTTGATCTATCAGTAAAATAGACAGTTCCATCACATGAAAAAGTTGAATTTTCACTAAAATCTGCGACTGGTGGCGCGTCAGGTAAATTGCAGGTCCAATTGATTTGGAAACCGTTCAATTCTAGGCCTCCATCTGAATGGAATACAAGGGTGATTGAAGACCCAGAAGAACTCATATCACTTGGCAATTCATTGTTGCAATAACGACCAATTAAAGGAGCAAATTCATTTGGACCATCATATATTTCTAAATAGTCATAATCGCAGGTAACACCAGGACCTTCTTCAACATCAAAGAATGGGAATGTCAACTCAACATTTAATGCGCCAACTGGTGAAATCGTAATTTTTGAATCTTCACCAGAAGTATAATCTCCTGCTGGACCACCACTATCATAAATAATACCGTCGCACGAAGTTTGTGTACTTGCTGTTCCATCTTCTGGTAAGATGACAATACAATCCGCATCTGGATTTACCGTGATGTATCCAACCATGACGACTTCATCCGTGCCACAATCTCCTCCATCTGCTGTAAGCGTTACAGTATAGGTTCCTGCTGCAGTATAAGCGTGAACTGGATTCTCCTCAGTACTTGTTCCACCGTCGCCAAAATTCCATGTGTACGTGAGTGCATTTTCACTTTCGTTTACAAAAGTAGCATTGTGAGGAATTGAGCAGCCAAAGGTATCAGGACTGGAGAAAGCTGCTGTAGTTTCTGGGTTGTAAATTGCTCCTACACCTACAGCATACCAAGCGTTTGCTGTTTGTTCTACTTCAAAAGTACATACGCCAAAAAGATCAATTGCAGATTCGATGGCATAAAAACGTGCATCATCAAATTGAGAACTTGAGGTAAGGTAAACAGTTAAATTTCTAAAAGCGATAGCCCCTGCATTATCAATGCCAATTCCTGAAACGGTGTAGGCATCTCCGTTGTCATTTGTGCCAGTTCCTCCTTCAGTAAGAAGATAGAACCAAAAATTTTGTACACCACTGTTGGTATGAACTCCACCAGCATCTCCACCACCTAGAAGAGCCCAAAAATCACCAAAATAAGTATCGGGATCTCCTTCTGCGTTTGGATTTGACATCGATCTAAGTGGACCAGTTAATCCTATGTCTGCACCGATCAACCAATCCCAATCTTCAGGACGACCATATTGTTCAATCGCGGTTCCAAAAATATCGCTAAATGATTCATTTAAAGCACCTGATTCATCCGCATACACCAAGTCAGCAGTAAAGGTGGTTAACCCATGTGTGATCTCATGTCCAGCAACATCAATCGAGGTAAGCGGCGAGAAAAAGTCAGATCCATCTCCATAAGTCATTCGACTTCCATCCCAAAAGGCGTTATCATAACCGACATCGTAATGCACGTAGCTATTTAATAAAAATCCACTGTTGTCGATACTATTTCTTTCATGCTCCACGAAATAATAGTCGTAAGTCATTTCTGATCCCCAATGAGCGTCGGTAGCATATTCATCTTTTTGTGGGTTGATATTATTCCAATCGTTATCCGTGTCAATAAAATCCACGGCACCACCGTAACTTGTACCTTGGTTCATATCAAAGGTGCGAATTCCATCCCCACGACTTGCATCTCTTAGCCGATAAGTACCACCAAAGCTGTCCGCAATGATTGGCTTTTCACCACTGTATGCCGTATGAGCAGTACCCGGGGTATCGACATGGTAAAGCAATTTATTGTCACGAATTATTTCTCCAGTAACGGCATCTACATATATTTCGGCACGAGAAAGAGGAGCGTGCGCATAGATATTAAACTTATAAGCCAATCGATAGGATGCGGCATTAAAGCTACATGCACGAGAAACATAAACTATTTCCGCATGAGGTTGATACGTTGCATTTGGATCGCCGGTTTCTTCTTTAAAATGAGCTTCTTCTTCTGGCATTTCCCATTTGTAAAGCGTTGCACCCACATGGTCTAATGCCTTTGACAGTGCTTCTGACTCAGAAAGTGTTGCATTGGTCGTAGTGGTTATTTTGTCGTAAATCAACCCGTTTAGCGAGTACACTTTATCGTTTTTTGTGTGTGCAATCCAAATGGCATCCTCGATAGGTTGTCCATTTAAGGTTTGTTGATAACGATAGTGAACATGTCCTAAATTGTCCTCTTCTTGACGTATTAATTCAAAACCGATGCCTTGTTCAAATTTAAAATTAGAGGACATCCATTGTTTTAATTCATCAATATCAAATTGTTGACTCGGTCTAAATTTGACGTACGACGGAAGTGAACTGAACTTACTTTCACGAATTATTTCAGCGTTATTAAGACGATTTTTATCGGCTGAGTTTTGGTTATTTACTTGGCTAAACAGGCCAAGTGGGAGCAAGGCAATTAGCGTGAGGTAAATAAACTTTATGTTTATTTGTTTCATAGATTGATTTTTGAAGTCCTAAAGTTAATTATAATTGTTTGAACAACCAATAGTTTAAATTGTTTTGTATGGTCAAAAAAAAACCGAGGTTGTTCTTCCTCGGTTTCTTGTTTTTATTTTAAAACTGTCACATGACCTGTGTCTTTGTGACGCTTGTCAGTTTGTGTTTCTCTAAATTCGAGCGACCAGATATAAACCCCAGATTCAACTAAACCTTGATCGCCAAAAGCACCATTCCAACCGTACGAAGCATCATACGTTTCAAAGATAATTTCACCGTATCGGTTAAAGATCGTTAAATGAAAATCGTACGGGTTATAACCAGAAATGAACCATGGTTTGAAGGTTTCATTATAGGTATCACCATCCGGTGTAAAGGTATTAGGGATGTAATAAATGATTACGTCATTAATAACAATTTGACCTTTTGCGACGCTTGAACATAATCCATTTGAACTAAACGCTTGCAACGTGACAGGGTAAGTGCCCGGAACTTGTGGATAGATATGGATAGGATCTACATCATTAGAAGTGGCGCTATAATCACCAAAATCCCAGATAAATGAAGAGGCATAATCAGAGGTGTTTGTAAAGAATGTTTCAGTATCGAAAACATCAATTTGTGTTGGATTGGAGATGAACGATGCCACTGGTGTTGCATTAACTCCAACAAAATCAATCACTGATAAGGTGTCTTTACATCCTAA
>JADZFJ010000127.1 GCA_020849935.1 Crocinitomix sp.
AAAATAACTCTCCTTCGTTTTTTGCCCCTCCTTCAATAAAACCGTACCCTTTTTCACCGAATGAAAAATATCCAACGCAAGCAACGCGTTCTTCTCATCCTCATTCAGCGTAATGTATTTTGCGATAAAGTCAAATAATAGGTCTTGCATGGTTGATTTTGTTTTTGCTTTTTTCGATTCAATTAAGACAAGTTCTTAAAATGAATTTTTTACAAATATAGGGGATTTGTGGGGTTGGTTGTTTTTTTGATGGTTGGGAAAAAGTTTGGGTGGTGTTGAATGACCTATCTTAAATTTTATACCTCAATCTTAATCTAATACAGAATCTTAACCTACATAATAAAATGACGGAACTTATTGGATTGATACGGGGGTTTTTCTTTTCCAAGGATAAAATTGTAGTTTTCTGGAGAACTCAAGGTAAATCCCTGATCCTTTGCCAAAGTTGAGGACGCTGTATGTTTTTGAGTCCCCATTTATTGAAATTGAATAGTCATTTACCGTGTAAATTAAATGGTTAAAGTTTTTAGAGATTTTCGCTTCGAAATCGAATAAATAGATGCCTTTAACGGAAATTTCTTGTCCGAAAGAGACCTGTAAACCAACCGTGTTTTTGTTTGAAGCCACAATTGTTCTGTTGATGGATAAAAAGGAGGAAGAATCAATTTGGATAGCGTTTATTCCATAATTGTCAATAATATTTAAACCATTCGTACTTGGATTGCTGCTGAGAATATATCTTACACCAAAACCGATAAAGGCATTTTTACTAGAAAACCGATAAAAATTCAATCCGAAATTATGTGTGAGCAAGGCATATTGAAATCGCAAATTTTGTGCGGTAAATCGTTGGTCAAAATCATTGTATCCATAAAAATGTTCCGTGATCATCGTGGAAACTTCGTCGGTAAGGTAACTGAATTCGGCGCGAAATTTTAATTGTTCGTTCGTGTAGCCAATGCCAAGACCTATATTGATATTTTTGAAAGGCGACAAGGCTCTATTCTTACTTGTTAAATAAGGATTTGAAGGAAAATGATTACTAAAGATGCTTTGCGATGTCGATGTAAAGTTAGATTTAATATTCAACGAAGGCTTCAAATAGAAAGCGGATTGGGCGTTAACATGCCCAATCCAACATCCAATAATTAACAATATGGTCGCTTTCATAATTTAATAGGGTGAATTGATATTTCTTCCTGCATAATTGGTGTAATATATTGTTCCGCCTAAATTTACTTTTAAACGAGCAAATAAATAATAGCCATTCAAATTACGGACATTCGTATAGAAAGGCCAAACAAACATTCCAGAACCAGAATTTTTTGCTCCGGCGGGTGATGTTGAAATTTTGTCATCACCACAAGGTCGTCTTTCACACCAAGCTTCAGGACCTTGTACTTCAATAGTCATAGTCGCAACTCCGGGACTAGATGGTGCTGCGCCAGCTTTTAAATTAAAATAGATTCCAGCTCGGAAAAAATCAACATAAGCTTCTGTAAACCACGAGCCAATAACCAGTGTGTTTGAGACATATGTCCCTCCTCCGATTCCTCCACAACTTCTATCTTGAGGTGATGTATTATTTTCTAAATGATCTAATACATCATCACCGATATTGAATTCTTTTAAGTTTCTTCCCGTTTTTGTTATTAATGTGTTATATGCATTCACTTCCATATCAGAAATAGCCAATACTTTTTCACTTGGGATATCAATATAAATAAACCACTCTCCTATTTTAACCACTTGGTCTTCATTCATTATTGCATCCATAAATGGCTCGTCAAAAGTACTAGTTTCTGCAAATTTTTTACCATAACTTTTAAAAGTTGTAGAATTTAAGTAGTTCGTTAATTCATCCACTCCAAACGCTTCAGATTCATCAGAAACTATTGACTCATAATAGTCAATTGATTTGAATGTTAGTACACCACCTTCTACATCAATTCCAATGTACTTTTCATCGTCAATGATACTGTTTTCATTGATCTTTAATTTTTGCGACTGATTTGTTTTCTCTGTGAGATTTTCTTTATGGCAAGAATTAATCGTAAGAGATGTTGCTACTACAACACTGATTGTCATTATTAACTTTTTCATATTGTATAAAATTTGGTTTTGCCTTACTTTGATTTAAGGAGTTTTCAGGTCATATTCTTCTCCAGCAATGAATTTTGCTTTGTAATAGAAGGTTTTTTAGGAAAATTGTCAACTAACCTGAAAAACTCGTTAAAAGCAAACAAAGATATGCCTCTAAAAATCAAGAACAAACAGCTTAAATACCTAATTTTCAATAAATTTAAAAACTAATAAATAAGTGCTTTAACCTATAATTTGGGTTTATTTTTTTAAGTTAATGCGGTTCTCATTAACTAATCCTACAAAAAGAATCTACGCAAAGAACGACTTACAAATTCCTTTTGATACTCCAAAAGGAGTTGAGCCAGAATGTTAAGTTAATTTCCACCCCTGATTAGTTCAAGAGATAATTATTTTTAATGGTTTTCATGAATTACTCACTTTATGTTTATTTTTAATGGTGTTCGTGAATCTTTCAGATTTAGCTGGGCTTATTTGAAGCGATGCTTCGAGAGTCCTCAGCATAAATAGCTTGGCGTTTTGGTGCATTTAGCTCCATGGTTTGTTTGTTTTTGACCAACGGAAAAAGACGAAACAAACCTAATGGACTTATGCAGCAAAATGACAACTTTAGCGAAAAGCAGGAAATGGTGGCCTACTAAAACAACTCAAGTTGATGTTTATTTGGAAAAAATCGTGAAAACTGGCATTACAAATGCCTATTGAAAGAACACACTCATTATGCTATCGCTAAATGAGCGCGAGGATTAAATGGATTTCATCTTAAGTAAGTTCTTCCTTATCGCCGTCTAGCCAACGTTCCATCATGACCCTTTCCGATGGTAATTGGTGGGTGCCGCCTGCTAGGATGTCCAAAAAATTGTCCCAGAGATTTTTTTCTTGTTTAAACTCCTTTTTGAAATTGATTAAGGCTTTATAATAATCTGTTTGATAGTCCACAGCCTCTTGGTAGGTGAAATTTAAAGGAATTTGATCGACGATAATTTGGGTAATGCTATTCAATTCGTCAGGGGTGTATCGCTCAATCATTTGTAATAAAATTCTACACGACTCTATCCTATCCACCAACTTTTCTACCAATTCGTTTTCGAGTTCAACATACTCGAATTGCCATTGGGGATGAGCGCCTTCGTCTAAAATCTCCAATCCTAAATTTGTCAATTGTTTTGAATTTTTTTCGAACCCAAGCACCAACTCGGTTAATTGTTTCCAGATTTCACGATAACCTTCGGTTACTTTTTGGTCAATTTTTTCTTTTGCGTCGGCGAGGGTATCGTTGATTCCTGTGAGGGCGATATACATTTCGTCCAAGGTTAACTTCCATTGTTCCTGGGCTTCGGACATTGCCAATGCTTCTATAATAGACAAACCTTTTTGATTGAGCGTGTGTAAGTCTTTTTCAAGTGCCAACAATTCGGCAAAATCAGTCTCTAAAGTGGCCGTTATTTTTTTTATTGCAAGCAAGGCTCTTAAGCCTAGGTTCCGATTTTTTGCACCTCTTTTAGTGCTGTCAATCACATTATTTGCATCATTTTTGCTGAAATTGTTTTCGTTGTCCATTTGTTTTAATTTTTACCCTTGGTAGGTTACAAAACAAAGGTCAATTTTTTATGCCCAAGCGGTGTTACACAAATAGTTCAAATAATTGTATAATTCAAATGTGTGAATGATAATTCGCTGTTTGTTTCTTGTAAAGTTCGTTAGGTAGATTTAGAATTAGATAATAGAACGCCGATGACGCGGATTGAGCGGATTTTCGCGGATCTAATCTTGCTGGTGATTTAGTGATGCGAAAAACGCTCTAAGCTGCAAGGCACAAGCGTGACGCTTGCGCCGGCTAGAGCTTGAAATTAATCTGCGGGAGAAAAACAACTCGAATTTCAGTCAATAGAACGCCGATGACGCGGATTTAGCCGATTTTCACAGATCTAATCTTCCATAAAAAAAAATCATCTGCGCATATCTGCGTAATCTGCGGGAGAAAAACAACACGAATTTCAGTCAATAGCACGCCGATGACGCCGATTTAGCTGATTTTCGCGGATCTAATCTTGCTTGTGTTTTAGAGATGCTATAAACGCTCTAAGCTGCTAGACACAAGCATTACACTTGAGTCAGCTAGAGCTCGAAATTAATCTGCGGGAGAAAAAGCTACAACCAACCCTATCTCACAACGTTCACATGCCCCTCGTAGGTATGTTTTTTGTCGCTCATGGTTTCGCCAAATTCTATGCGCCAAATATAGACACCGTCTTTTACGATCCCTTGATTGCCATATGTTCCATCCCATCCATACGCTGCGTTAAACGATTCAAAGATCACCTCACCCCATCGGTTAAAAATGGTGAAGTGAAAATCGTACACATCCAATCCTGAATAAAACACTGGCATAAATAATTCATTGTACGAATCACCATCAGGCGTAAACGTATTTGGCAAATAGTAAATCAAGACATCTTTTACCTCAATAACTTTTTGCGCCACATCCACACAGCCTAATTCGTTAGTAGCTGTTAGAATTACCGTATATTGAACGTTCCCCGTTTCTGGAAATACATGAATTGGATTTTCTACATTGGAAATCGCCGAACCATCGCCAAAATCCCATTCATAAGAAGTGGCGTATAAAGACTCATTGGTAAATTTAACTTCGGTATCGGTCACATCCACCTGGTTTGGTGCAGAAGTAAATGCTGCAATTGGTTGCGGAACCACTGTAATATAATCCAAATAGGTCACTGCACCAGAGCAACCAGCCGCATTGGTCATGTTTAACGAAACCGAAAATTCACCCGCTGTTAAATAGGTGTGTGATGGAGCCGAAGCACTGGACGAACCACCATCCCCAAAATTCCAATTATAAATTGCCCCAGGCACTAAGGAGGTGAAATTCACTGTAAACGGCGCACAGCCAATTAATTCATCCGCTACAAAAGATACTGTCATGGATGGATTCACAGTAATGGTCACCTCATCTTCATTAAAACATCCTTCTGGTGTAGTACCAACCACGGTATAAGTGGTAGTAGCTAAAGGTCCAAATGGCACTCCGTTAACTACGCCTCCATCCCAGGCATAAGCACCGCCAACGCCTGCACCTGTTGCGGTCAAAGTAACATCTTCACCCAAGCAAATTTCTAAATCTGGTCCTGCATTAATCGTTGGAATCGGAACAACAGTTACCGTAACGGCATCTGTATTTTCACAACCATTTATATCAGTACCAGTCACCGTATAGGTTGCTGTGGCCAATGGAGCAAATGCTACACCATCCACCACACCTAAATCCCACACATATCCCAATCCGCCTGTTGCCGAAAGCGTTACCATTTCATCTTCACATATAGCTTGATCAGCACCCGCATTGATCGCTGGTAAAGCCAAAACAGTTACCGTTACCATGTCGGTTGATGAACAACCATCAACGCTTGTGCCAGTTACTTCATAATCGCCAGTGGCTATAGGCGTAAAAGCTACTCCATCCACAACGCCACCATCCCAAGTGTAAGCACCACCAACACCAGCACCCGAACCAGTCAAGGTTACCGGTTCACCATCACACACTTCCACGTCTAACCCTGCATCCACCACAGGAATTGGAGAAACTAATACATCCACCGAAGCAGTATTTACACAACCATTCGCATCCGTTCCTGATACGGTATAAGTCGCACTCCCAAGCGCAAGTGGCTCAAAAACAACCCCATCCGTTACTCCACTATCCCAACTATAGGTATCTCCACCGGCACCCGTAAAAGTCACGGTTTCACCCAAACAAATCGCATCATCATCCACCGCAGCGGTAATTATCGGCAAATCGTTTACGGTAATGGATACTGTAAAATCACAATCCGCTACATCACTGCTGGTGGCCGTATAGGTTGTTACTCCAACTGGAGGAGTAAACGCCACACCATTTAAAACACCCCCGTCCCACGTAATCGTTCCACCATTTACAGACGTCGCATCCAACGTTACCGGATCACCAAAACAAACCTCCGTATCCGAAACAGCGGTAACTAAATCATCACAAACATCATCCGACACCAATGTTGGATCCACCATTGCCCACAACACCCCATTGTGTGCATACGTTCGGTAATTTGTCGATTCACACCCTAACACAATCCACATCGAAGCGGCAGTCGCGGTAAAAGTCCATGTTTCAGCCACAAAATTAGGTGCCAAGGTCACATCACGTCCAATTTGTGTTGGTGTATCGCCCATTGCCGTAATACCAGGTAAAGTCGGTGCAGCCCACATCGCTGAATGCACGTCACCACCTATTGGAGCACCACTGTAATGTGCACTGCCTGTGTAAGTTGTAAACGAATAAGTTTCACCAGGGGTTAAGCCCGGTACACTAATTCCAAAAGCCTCACCACCAATCACACTCGGACCCCAATGATCCAAACAATGCGTATGTACAATTCGTGTCACCCCTGGAGGTAAGCCCGTAAGCGTGCCTGGGTCAGGCGTCCACGACCACCAAATTGGCACAGTCGGTAAAGCCTCTAAATCGGCCGAACCATCTACATTTATCCATCCCGTCGGCACCATCGATGTCCCTGTCGTTCCAACAAACGGCACATTTGGAATTAATTGACTTTTTGCATGAAAGCCTAAAGCCAGTCCAAAAATCACCCCAAAAACCCTTACCAAATTATTCATATTCATTTAATTACAAGTAGTACAACTACTCCAATCTTCAGACGAAAATCTTCTTGCTCGGTTGCCTCTTATCGGGAATAAAATTACAGAATCCACTCGATATTTTTATTCCTTTTTTGGGCGTGCCCCCCAATGAGTTGGGGGTCGTGCTGTACGTTATAGTCCCCCCAACAAGTTGTGGGGAGCTGCCACTTCCATCACTCACGCGGGGATAGTGCCCGTTTTTAGGTTTTGTCTAGTAAATACGCACTCTCTTTTCGGATAGTTAATAGAAGGCTAATGGCGGGGATAAAGTTGATTTGATCTTATTCGTAATTGTGAAGTAAGTATAACGCTCTAATCTAAAAGGCACAAACGTGACGCTTGCGCCTGCTAGAGCTTGAAACTAAATGTCTTTAATTTAGAAAACCAGACTGACTTCGTCGAACTTGGTTCCGTGCGTTAGCGGGGCTTTGTGACTACAATTATTCGAAATCCCCAAATTAAAAGAGGAAATAAAATCAATAAAAAACGATTGGCTATTACTCCGTCTTCAATAATTGTAAACCACTTGCAATAACTATAAAATTCTGGGATTTGAACGATTAAATAAACGAGAATGATAAATAGGAGATTTCTACGAATTTGTTTTTGTGTTTTCTCCCTATAAAAGGAGTTTACAATTTGAAAAATACGTAATACAAAAATTCCTATTACTATAAGATCGCAAAGCGGTTCGAAATAAATTGAAAATGAAGGCGACCAAAAAATCCGAAAACTTGAATAGTATCGCGAATACTCGGAGTAAATCATCCAACTAATTAGCAAAATATTAACTAATTCAATAATACCTAAAATGATTTGCCATTTAAATTTTATCATTCCGAAATCTTATCTTGAATCAAAAAAAAATCCGCCACTCACAAAAGCAAGTGGCGGATTAACTTAAAAAATGAGGATTTATTTTAAAATGGTTACTGTCCCAACTTCGTAGTGACGTTTGTCGCTCATGGTGTCACCAAAATCTAATTTCCACGTAAATACTTCGTCGGTCACAATGCCGCCATCCCCGTACGTTCCAGGCCATCCGTAATCAGCATTAAACGATTCAAAAACCAATTCACCCCAACGGTTAAAAATCATCAAGTGATAATCAAAAATATCTAACCCTGACACAAAAATAGGTTTAAACTCTTCATTATACGTGTCTCCATCTGGTGTAAACGCATTCGGAATGTAGAATAGTAAGACATCTTTAACAATAATTAATTGTTCATATTCATCCACACACCCATTGACATTGGAGGCTGTTAATTTAACATTGTAATTTCTGTTGCCAATTTCAGCATAGGCATGCATCGGATTTTCTTCTGCATTCAACGCAGACCCATCTCCAAAATCCCATTCATAACTATCCGCAAATTCCGAATGATTGGCAAACTGAACGCGGGTATCAATTATGTCAATTTCATTTGGCGAATAAGTAAATTGAGCGATTGGTGTTTCCATTACATCAATATAACTTTCGTACGTTGCGCTAGCCACACAGCCATCTGTCGAAGTGACTTCTAATGAAATGTCATAAGTACCTGAATTCAAAAACACATGTGTAATATCATCGGTAGTGCCTGTTGCACCATCGCCAAAATTCCAATGGTAAATACTGCCATCGGTAGGACTTTCAAAATTTACCGCCAAAGGCGCACAGCCCATCACCACATCGGCATTAAACACCACAATTGGCAATGGATTTACGGTTACGTTTACAATATCTGTATTGACGCACCCATCTGAAGTTGTTCCAGTCAAAGTGTAATTTCCAGAAGTCATTGGTGTAAACGGTACTCCATTAAAAATTCCACCACTCCAACTATATCCACCTCCAACACCTGCACCCGCACCTGTCAAGGTAAGTGCATCACCAAAACAAACCTCAACGTCTGGTCCTGCATTCACCAATGGCAGTGGAATCAAGGTCACCGTCACATCATCCGAACCAATACAACCAGCTAAATCTGTTCCAGTTACCGTATACGTTGCAGTAGCTGCTGGTGTAAATTCTACGCCATTCACAATACCACCTGTCCAAACATAAGTTCCGCCTGGCTCAAGTCCTGTCGCCGTCAACGTAGTTGCATCACCAATACAAATTGAATGGCTTAATCCAGCGTCAATCACTGGTAATGCAAGCACTGTAACTGTCACATCATCCGTATTTACACAACCATTAATATCCGTTCCTGTAACCGTATAGGTATTTGTGGCCATAGGTGTAAATGGAACGCCGTCAATGCCACCATCTGTCCATAAATATTCTGCGGCAAATCCTGCACCTGCGCCGAACAAAGCAATGTTTTCACCCGCACAAATTGCCGTATCAAGTCCTCCATCAACAATTGGCAAAGGATTTACAGTGACAGTTACGATGTCCGAATTGATACAGCCATCCACTGTTGTCCCTGTTACAGTATAATCTGCCGTTACAGCAGGCGTAAACGAAACGCCATCCACAACACCACCGTCCCACACATAAACACCTCCAACACCAGCACCACTTCCCTCTAACACCGTCGATTCTCCAATACAAATCGCCACATCTGGTCCAGCGGTAATAATCGGTAACGGCAACACAGTTACTACGACCTCATCGGAATCTTCACAACCATTGGCATCTGTTCCAATAACTGTATACGTTGTCGTGGCAGCCGGTGTAAACGCAACACCATCCACAACACCACCATCCCACACATAACCACCCCCAATTCCAGCGCCAGTTCCTGTTAAGGTCGTGGCATCTCCAATACAAACTGAATGGTCAAGACCTGCATTTACAACTGGAAGTGGATTTACAGTTACCGTTGCCATGTCAGTATTGATACAACCATTAGCATCTGTTCCTGTTACGGTATAAGTAGCTGTTCCTGCTGGGAAAAATTCTACCCCATCGGTTACGCCATAGTCCCAAACATAGGTTCCACCAACACCAGCACCGGTGCCTGCCAAGGTCACACCTTCGCCTGCGCAAATCGCTACATCTGGTCCTGCATTAATAATTGGCAATGGATCCACCGTAATGGTAAAGGAAGCAACATCACTGATACAAGGAGCAAGACCTGATACGGTATACGTAAAAATATAATCTCCCGCAGGCAATCCACTGGCATCAAAAACACCTGTGCCTGGGGTGAATTGACCACTTGCAGTGACCTCTACCCAAGTACCAATCCCATTATTTCCGTCCAATAAATCATCCAAATCAGTGGTTGTACCGTCCATATTACAAATACTCATGGAATTGTCCAATCCAGCCAAAGGCTCTTGATTAATTGTAATGGTCATCACCGCCGTGTCATTTTCACAAGGTGCAATTCCGAGAGCTACGTATTCAAAGGTATAAACCCCTGCATCAACCCCAGCAGCATTTAACACCCCCGTAACTGGATTAAATCCACCCGATAAAACTATCGAGGTTTCGCTCCACAAACCAGCAGGTTCGGCACCCACTAATAAGGTATTTAAATTCAAGGTAGAACCAAGGCTATTACACAAGGTACTCGTGTTATCTGGTCCTGCCACCGCACCGCCTGAAAAATCAATCACGATAGGTTCGACATCATAACAACCAGAAACTGGGTCATACATTAAGACATACACGGTGTCGCCCACCGTCATAAAATCGCTTGGCCAAATTCCCACCACTTGATCAACACTGTCAGGTATCACCGAATAAAATTCTATTTCGACAGGTGCACCTCCCGGCAGCGTATTATTTATCTCCAAGGTGGTCAAATCAAAATCGCCGCATTGGGGGCCAGGGTCAATAATTTCAATAATTGGTGAAGGAGTTACTTCCACCACAATCGTTTTTTCAATAGAAGCTGAGAGACATAGGGCTGCAGGAACACCTGTTACGGTATATTCGGTGGTTACCATGGGTGAAGCATCGGTGGTTGGTCCATCCGTTGTACTTAATCCAATTGGTGGTGCCCAGGTCCAAATGTAATCATCGGCACTCGGTCCATCAACGGTAATAGTAACTGGATTCCCTGCACAAGTACGAGCAGTATCCACCACAGGTGCACATTCATCAATCACACCGCCGCCACCAACATAATCAAAATAATATAAACTGGCAATCGCCGCGTCAATTTGACTGGCATCTAGAACAACGGTAAATAAAAATCGCTCAGGTACACCCACAGCAAGACTCGTTACTTTATATCCAAGCGAAATGGCCGCATCATTCCAAACAGAAGCTCCTACCAAACTTGAAAAGCCAATTCCATTCCAAATATTAGAAGCATCGCGGTTGGCAAAACCACCATGTGCCACGCGGAAATTTTCACCAATTGCACCCAATCCCATGTAAGAAGACCATGGACCAGGTTGTGTGGCAGTCACCAATGCCTTTTCGCAGGCAGGTGTAGGTTGAGCAACAATAGTGTTTTGCGTGGTATAACCTCCACCAATCGTCACATTATTGTCCGGATCTAAATTCCGATAATAATAAACATTCGCTAAAGGTGTAGGTCCTGTATTGGTTAACGTTACCTCCGTGGTATAATAAAGTTCAGTGGTAATTAACCGATAAACAATGTGCACAGCCACATTGGCAACTGCCCCATCCCATTCAATAAAAATACAATCACCAACTACGTTGTAACTGGTAATTGATCCCGGGATTTGTTCGATTGGTCCTGATGCATTGTTTGAGTAATTAATGCCGTTAATTTCAAGGCCGAACCCGTTTTCTGGGGTTCCGGGCGTGAAAAAGTCACCGTCAAAACTACCCCAACCATCCAATTGAGGATTTGCAACAAAACCAAAATAAACAGGTGATCCTAAACCTTGGTTGGATCGATTGTGGGAAGCAACTAACCGAGGAGCTCCTTCAAACCCTCCATCGTTAATTCCAATCTCCAGATTATCACCTAAAATATATCCACTCGTTCCGATGAGCTGACTGTAGAGAGTCGATGAACCGATCCAAAACAGGATCAAGGTCATGTACAATTTGTAGTAATTTTTTGACATAATGTAGATATTAGTTGGTTGGTATTTGCGTGCCAAAAAGCGCGTTGCTTGAAGGCACTAAAAAAATTGAGGAATTGTTTTATTAGCTATCACAACGTGAATCGAGATAATCGCCCCACCATTCCAAATTCATAGGCTCGTAAGTACGATCCAAATGGAGGTGAAGAATTACCTTGTTTTCACTGTAATTTACCACGTAAGTGATAAAATTATTGCAGATAAATCCAAACTTGTTTACCGCATCTAATTCAGATTCGAAACTTAGCCCAGAAATGTCAATTGTATAAAACTCGGAGAGTGGAGAATCCATACTAATGTTGACACAAAAATCAGAATTAATTGTGGCAGATGGATAAGAAGCTTCAACTTGCGAATAAGAACTAAACGCAAATAAAAAAGGGCATAAAAGAAAGAGGAATTTGTCTAGGTATTTCATCGGTATAGTTATTAGTTGGTATAGCCAATATAAGATGAAAATTTAACAAATGCAAACCTCTCCGTTAAGATTTCGACCGATGTAAAAAGAACATCGACGAAGAAAATATTGTTTAAACGATTGAGGTAATCCTAATTTTTTTTAAAAAAAATTACATTTTTTAGACCTGACGTAGGATTCCAAACCAATCGCAAAAAAAAACTATCCGTATAAATACCTAAGAATAAAAAAAACGTCTATCCAAGGTAATTATTGAGCTCAATCTTTAAATAATCGATGGCTTGTTCGGTAGGTTGGGTTTTCAATTGTGCGGTAATTTCAAAAATACTGCGACTTAAATCATTTGCCAAGGCTGCCCCATCTAATTTAGTAGCTGCCATATTAATAATCTTTACCACTTCTTCTTTGCTTGATTGAACGCGTGACCACGCTTCTTTTGAAATAAAAATTTGTTGCGCTAAATTGTGCTCATATTCTTGACGCACATTCTCAAGTAATTTTTGTTGAAAGGCAATTGCTGGTAAACCTGGGTTATTTAAACGCATCACCATGTTATTTGGAGCAATTCTTTCCAAAAACAAAACCATTCGTTGTACCGCATCCACTTGTAATGGAAAAAAATGTTTGCGTAAATCAAGTGGTGATTTTTGAACTTCTTTTTTGTCTAATGCTAATAATTTGTTTTTCTCTCGTTGAACTTCAGCCCATTTATTGGTAAAATACCAAACGGCTAAAAACAAAATGATAAAAGGAATAACAACGATGGCAAATTGAAAAATTAACTTAGTGGTCATATAAAATTTTTTACAATGATACGGAATCTATCACATTAATACAAAGTCTTGGAAAAGTAACATGCCTATTGAATAGAATCATCCACTTGATATTGCCAAACCCCTCTGCCAAAATATCCTACCGTTATAATGCGCTTTTCAGAATTATAATCTAGTCCATATACTTTACAATGAGGCAGCTGTTCTCCCACTTTGATCCATTTCAATTTACCATCCAACACTTGCATATTTCCAAAATAAACACCTGTTCTTGTAGCAATGATTAATCCACCTCCCCCATCTCTTGTGTAATATAAGTTAAAGCGTCCTGCCACCGAATTAGGGATATTTTTAGAAATGTCATAGATTCTTCGGATTGAATGGCGAGCATTCCCGCGGTATTCAATCGCATACACCATTCCTTTATCTCCAAAAATCGTATCCGGATTTTTTTTGCCAATTATATAACTTACATAAATGATATTTGGATTTTTTCCATCAATTTCGACATCGCCTATCCACTCATTATTGGCGTGTTTTATTTCGTACCACGAATCTATTACTTCATTAGCTGGCGCATTTGCCTGATCCGTGCGAAACAACCGATGCATGACAATTAATTCGCCTGTTTCATTTTTAACATAATCCAAAACATACGCAATCAATACATTTTCTTGATATTTAGAATTGTACAAACCAAACACCTTATAATTGGTGAGTTTATGCGACTTTCTAAAATCTGAAATGACTACGGCGCTTTGGCGTGCTTTCGCATCGCTTGTACGACAAATATTGATGTTATTTAAATTAGCTTCGGAGGTTTCGATAAAATTAAAAAACACCGTATTGGTATTAAAATGATCAATAACCGCCGACATCTCCCAACCTGGGGTTTTTAGATTATTAATATTGTGGATATTAATTTTAACCTTTCGTGCGGTATCGTCCGAATAAAAAAGCCCTCCACCGGTGAATTGATTCGAAGTGTACACCACTGCATTATTATTTGGGTCGATTAAAGGAATTAAGCCATCTCCACCATTCACCGTGCGCCAATCAAAAATTCCGTTTTTTTCATGATCTGCATACACCATACTTCCATCGTGGTAGGACCCAATTACCACTTGTCGTGGATCTATTGTTGAAACTGACATTCCCATGACTTCACAATTACCAAATCCGTTCATTTTTGGGATCCAATCCTTGCCTTCATTGGTGGAAATATAAACACCTCCGTGAGTGCACAGATAAACTTTGAGTGAATCATTTGGATCATAGGCGATAAATTCAACATCCACATGGTGTTTTCCCCCAATTTCGATTGTTTTGGTGTAAGGTGGCGCCCATTTTTTGACATCTGTATTATTCCCGATATAAAATTCCCCCTTCTGATACGGTGAAACCGCAAACGAATGTCCACTCCCAAAACTTATTTTTAATCCCTTTAAAACTAACGAAGTCGAATCTGTGGTAGGATTATAACGAATCATTTCATCTGACTCTTTTGAAAAATCTTTCACCACCAAAAGTTCTCCATTCGCTGGTTCAAAGGTCAAATTTCTCATTTCTTTGTCTTCGTCTTCAATAAATTTTAGTTTTTTAAAGCGAGAAATATTATTCTCTTCACAGCTAAAAATACTCCAGTTCCCATTTGAAATTTGTGCTACGTACATTTTCCCGTCCATAAAATCAAGGTCATAAACGAGTCCTGTTATGTTGTACGATTTTTGCCATTTGACGGAAGATTCGAGACAGTCTTCGGTATAAATAAGCCCTTCCGACGTCATTACGTACATTATTTTTGGATTGGTTGGATGAAAACGTGTCCCATAAATAATTAAGTACTCTGAGCCCATTAATTTTTGGTAATCTCCAATCAATTCCCATGATTTACCTTGATCCATCGTACGTAAAACACCGCCTTCTTGTCCAATTGGTCCAGGTTTTCCGTTGGCATCTGAAAAGTTAGCACAGGCAAACCAAACCGTATGATCGGTAGGATAAAAATCCGCCCACGCACATCCTGAATAGGCCCAATCGTCTGAACCCGAATTCGTCCAATTTTCACCATCATCAGTCGAATGAAACAGGCCACCATTTAACGAACCTGCCAATAACAAACCATCTTGACGATCGGATACCCGAATAAATTCAACAGGACCAACTCCTCCATCACTTCTAAAAGTTGGATTATTAGGCGTAACATTTGGCCCAATTTGCGTCCATACATTATTAAAATCGTTGATTTGTCCCTTGGACAATAAACTGGCACTCAAAAGCACCATTAAACCAAAATTCTTTAAAGACAATTTCATGGACTAAAAATAGCCATTATTTGGGAAATTAATTACTTGATGATGGTGATATGCCCAAAATCTTCGTGCTTCACGTCGGTGGAATTTTCTCTAAATTCTAACTTCCAGATATACACGCCATCTTCAAGAATCAGTCCATTATAGGTTCCATTCCAAATAGCGGCTGGGTTATACGATTCCCACAGCACTTCTCCCCAACGATCAAAAATTTGGAAATGAAAATCTAATGGCTCGAATCCAGGAATAAAATAGATTCTAAAATCGGGGTTAAATGGATCAGAAGTTGGGGTAAAAGAATTCGGAATAAAGTATAAAACCACCTCATTTACGTGAACAATTTTTTGAATCGTATCACGACATCCTTTATCCGTAATTGCGATCAAATCGACATAATAAGTCACCCCACCAACCGCTGGATAATTGTGGATCGGGTCAACCGCCGTCGAAGTGGCGCCATCACCAAAATCCCATTCGTACATACTTGCAAAGCTGGATAAATTTTCAAATTTCACTTCTGTATGAAGGATATCAGGTTGATCAGGCGTTGATTCAAAATTGGCAATTGGAAGTTCCCACACACAAATATAATCAGTAAACAAATCTTCGGTGGTACAGCCGTCAAAAGTTAAAATGGAGACATGCACATCGTAACACCCAGCACTTGTATAGGTATGATGGACCGTTGTTCCTGTTCCTGTTGTGCCATCACCAAAATCCCAAGTCGTAACGTTGGTTAGTAAAGGATCGGAAAGATTGGTAAGTTCGACCTCCAAAGCCTTGCATCCTTCCGGAGGGTTTGCGCTAATATTCACCTCTGGAACGTTGGACACATTAATAATTGTCACTTCCGTTGTCGTCAAACAGCCGTTATCATCTTTGGCAACAATGGTGTATGTTCCTGGAGCAAGTCCATTAAATAAGGGAGATGGGAAAAAACTCACTCCGCCGTCCACACTGTATTCGTAAGGTGAGGTTCCTCCGGTTGCTTCAATCGCAATTTGCCCATTACTGACTCCACAACTCGCATTTACCACAGCAAGATCTCCAAATTCAAACAAAGTTGGTTCTGTAATGGTAATCGTCTCTGTACCTGCACATCCGAATGCGATATGGGTGACAAGTACAGTGTAAGTTCCAGGGGCTAAATTAATTGCCGTTGGTGTAGTTTGATTCAATGGGTCGTCCCAAAGATAGGTACAT
>JADZFJ010000128.1 GCA_020849935.1 Crocinitomix sp.
GCTCCGAAAATGGACGAAGAAATTATTAATTCTCCGCAAATTAACGTGGCATTTAACGCCAGCGACGAGGAGGAATAACACCCCATGGCGGCCGACAAAAAACACATTAAAAGGAGCGATTTTCTGAAAGGGGAATTGAAAGGGGTTGAATTTGCTGATCCGATGAAAATGTTTAGTGTTTGGTACCAAGAAATGATTGAAAAAAACTGTCCCGACCCGCATGCGGTGGTTTTTACTACGGCATCGGTTGAGGGTTTTCCAGCATCGAGAGTGGTTTATTTGCGTGAGTTGGTGGAGGAAGGTTTTATTATTTACACCAATTACCTGAGCAGAAAAGGAACGGAAGTTGCTGAAAATAAAAATGTTGCCCTGCTTTTTTATTGGGAATGTTTGGAACGCCAAGTGCGTGTGGAAGGGGTGGTTGAAAAAGTGGATCCGTTAATTTCGGATGATTATTTTGCCGGACGACCGCGCATTAGTCAAATTGGTGCTTGGGCATCGGAACAAAGTTCGGTGATTGCTGACAGAAAAACCTTGGAAGATCGGGTAGCTTTTTTTGAAAAGAAATTCCCAACTACCGTGCCACGCCCGCCGCATTGGGGTGGTTTTTTGATTAAACCAAGTTATTTTGAATTTTGGCAAGGTCGTTTGGGCCGCTTGCACGATCGGATTTGTTTTGAAAAGGATAATGACTGGCAATCGTATCGCATTGCACCCTAAAATCGATGAATTTTTATTTAGAAAAATTTGGTTTTCAATCGCCTAGCATTGTTGATTTGCCAAAAGAAAATTTAGGGATTTGTGTGGTGATTCCTTGTTTTAATGAACCTGATTTAATGCCTACTTTAAATGCCCTGTCCAACTGTATTCCAACGAGCTGCGCCGTGGAGATTATCGTGGTGATTAATTCAGGCGAGCATCACCCTCACGAAATTAAAGAACAAAATGCACGTACCTTAGCCGTTGGAAAAGAGTGGCAAAAAACAATTGCATCGCCTTGGATTGATTTTCATTGGATAAACGTTCAAAATTTACCTCAAAAACACGCTGGTGTTGGTTTGGCGCGGAAGATTGGCATGGATGAAGCGGTTCATCGGTTTGATTTGATTCAAAAAGATGGAATTATTGTTTGTTTTGATGCGGATGCGACGTGCACGCCAAATTACTTAACTGAAATCGAACGTCATTTTAAACATTATCCAAATACACCAGGTTGTTCGATTTTTTACGAGCATCCCTTGGGGGGAAGTGTTTTTGATGCGCAGATTTACGAAGGAATTACATTTTATGAATTGCATTTGCGGTATTATAATTTGGGGTTGAAATTCTGCCAATTACCTTACGCTTTTCACACCGTTGGTTCGAGTATGGCTGTTCGATCGTCAGCGTATCAAAAACAGGGGGGAATGAACAAAAGAAAGGCGGGGGAAGACTTTTATTTTATTCATAAGATCATTGAACTGGGGGGATTTACGAATCTAACGACCACAACCGTTATTCCTTCACCACGAATTTCTGACAGGGTGCCTTTTGGAACTGGGAAGGCGATAGGTGATTGGATTTCAAGTGGAAAGCAAGTTTTTACCACCTATTCTTTTGCGAGTTTTAAACTTTTAAAGGCGTTTGTGGAAGTGATTCCTGAACTGCGGACCAAAACCTTGGAAGAGGTAAATTTAAACTTAAACCACCAAGAAAAATCGGTGCTTTTTGAATTTTTGAAACTTCAAAATTTCGACTCAAAATTAGCAGAAATTCGTTCGAATGCCAAAACGGAGGAAGCCTTTATAAAACGTTTTTTTAGGTGGTTGGATGCCTTTACCGTCCTAAAATTTGTCCATTTTGTTCGTGATCATGGCTATTCGCCAAGACCAATTGAAGAGGAAGTGGCTGAATTCTTAAAAGCGATGGGGGTGGGCGAGTTTCCGGCTAAAGCGGATGAGCAATTGATTTTTTTGAGGAAATTGGAGCGGGGGAACTAGCATTGTGGCACAAGCGGGACGCTTGCGCCAGCAACTAGAGAAAATTAGAGCGGGGGGAGATTTAACGTAACAAAAAAATCTGCGAAAATCTGCGAAATCTGCGGGAGCCTCCCTATTCGATATTACTCCTCTACTCCATTCAACTCTCGAGATGTCTTGATTTTAACTTGTTGAATCATTAAAATACAAACCATTAAGGCGAAAAATACGGTTCCGCTTTGGCGTTGAAAAACGGATTCGAACAAGGCGTTGAAGGCGAAAAAGGAAGATAATAAAACCAAAAGTGGAAGTTGATGTTGTCGCCCCCAACGAATGAGGGACCAAAATAAACCAATTAGCACAATCAACCCGGCAAAACCCAATTCTAAACCTGTTTGCAAGAATTGGTTATGTGGATTGTAATGATTGGGAGCCATGCCATACTGCCCATACGTCCGCAATTCCTTTTCCATGGCGGCATCAATATTTGCTAAACCAAGGCCTTGTGGATTTTCGAGTAAGATTTTGGTACTCACTGCCCACAAAATCAAGCGAATTTCGCTTCCGGTATGATAATCGGTATTTTGTCGGACATACTGCAATGGATCCTTTATAAATTTAACGGTTGACCCAACGGTGGAATTTATTTCATCATTGTATCTCGGAATGCTCAATAAAAATGCAATCAGTAAAATAGGACTGAGGATCATCACTGCAAAATAAGTCCTTTTTCCGTATTTCTTTTTGATCGAACGCAAGGCAAGAAAAAGTACCAAAAAGCACCCAAAAAGCAATCCTGCTAAAGAAAAACAAAGTGCATAAAATCCTAGAAACAGAACAGTGGTAGGAATTATCCACGATCGTTTAAAATAAGGCCATTTTTGGTGGAATCCCATCCAAGCCCCATAAATTGCCAATAAAATGTACATGGCAAAATAACTTGGGTGGTGAAGATGTGAGAAATTACTGCTTTTAAAACAATCAAATCCCAAGGCACTTTCCTGATGACATTGAATGGAATGAATGAATCCCAACATTCCCACTTGCGCCACGCCGATTATCAAGGTGATAAAAATTGGTGCCAATTGGAATTGAAACCGCGTTTGAAACATAAAAAGCAAGGGAAACAATAAAAATGTGAGTTTATTCATCAAATAAAAATTCGCCAATTCCGGATTATACGTGAAGAAATAAGCAATTCCATACGCGATATAGAGCAACCCCATGATGAGCAAGGGTTTTTTAAGGGTAAAAACCAAGTTTTTAGTTTGATAACCAAGAATGACCACCACCAATAAAACGAGGACTCCAATCGGAATTAATTTGGGAAAAGCTACTTGCAAATAAACCAAAAGTGCGAGGGTAAAATAAAAAATCGATTCAAAATGACGTTTTATCATAACCTACTGGAATAATGCGAACTTCAATCGTTTTATTTGCAGGAACTTGCTCGATTTTAGTTCGCTACTCATTTTATTTGGTAAAAATTTTCTTGAGATCAGCTTGTTCAGGATAATTGATCAAGACCGCTCTTAACTTTCCGTGAAAAACAAACATACTCCCTGCTGCAACAGCCGAAGCCCCAGCTTGGTGAATCGCGTTTGAAAAATCATCTAAATTAGCAGCACCGCCACACGCAATTACGGGCATTTTTACATTTTTACTGATCAAACTAATCAACTCCAAATCGTAGCCCTTTTGCGTCCCATCACGGTCGATGGAATTAATCATAATTTCACCAGCGCCGGCTTGATCCATTTCCTTGGCAAATGAAAGCGGATCTAATTTGGTATTGTGTTTTCCTCCACGGGTATATACTTCATATTTCCCCCAAAAATTCTTTTTCACATCAATGGAGACACAGATCGTTGAACTGCCATAACGCTTCACCGCTTCAGCAATAAATCCTTTATTTTCGGCAGCTTGTGTATTGATGATTACTTTTTCTATCCCAACTTTTAAAATATCTTTGATTTCATCAATTGTTTTGATTCCGCCGCCATAGGCTAAAGGCATAAAACATTCTTCAGCAATCTCTTTCAAAAATTCCAAGGGTGGTTTTCTGCTCTCTGGCGTTGCCAAGATGTCCAAAAAAATAAGTTCGTCCACTTCCTTGTCATTAAATATTTTGACAGCGTTTAACGAGTCGCCAATGTATTTGGGATCTTTAAACTGGACAGTTTTTACCAAACCAGTATTTTTCAGTAATAAAACAGGGATTACGCGAGGAATGGCCATTAGTAATTGTGAACAAAGTTTTTAAATAATTGCATTCCGAATTTATGACTTTTTTCCGGATGAAATTGCACGCCAATAATATTATCTTTCTCAAATGCGGCGTCGAATTCTAAAATATAATCCGTTGTCAATAAAACATCTTCTGGTCGATTACATTTTACGTGATACGCATGTACAAAATAATATTTTGATTCTTCGTACATGTTTTCAAGAAGCTTGCTTGATTTTTTCGCTTGCACATATTCCCACCCCATGTGTGGAATGGTAAATTGTTGTGCCGATTTAGAAGCATCGAATTTAATCGTTTCAGCATCTACCCAACCTAAACCGGGCATTTCGCCTTCTTCACTACGTTGTGTAAATAATTGCATACCAAGACAAACACCCAAAATTGGCACTTTTTCTTCCAAGACTTTTTTATTAAGCAAGGAAACCAAACCAAGTTCGTGTAAATTGGACATTCCATTGTCAAACGCACCAACACCGGGCAAAATCAATTTATCTGCTTGGGCAATTTTCTCCAAATCCGAAGTAATTTCAGCTTCAGAGCCAATTTTTTTCAGCATGTTTTTAATCGAACCTAAATTACCAAGTCCGTAATCAATTATTGTAATCATTATCTTCCTCGGAGTTTATTGTAAACGCGATAAATGAATTTTAATTTTTTCTCGTCGTTTGGATAATCTTTATAACTCTTGGCTGGGGCATTGAGAATTTTTTCAAATTCCACTTTGTCCAAGCCTAATTTTTTCATCACGTATTCTTTGTCTTGTTCTAACAATTCAGGTGGGTAGATGTCTTTTTTCATCTCTTCCAATGCCTGATCTCGGGTAATTTGGCCTGAACAAATCAAGGTAGACAAATGCGCAAGTCGCTTATCATAGTTGAATTTTTTAGGCAGGTAATAGGCTTGGAAAAATCGGGTAAAAACCGATTCGTAATGTTTTCCACCATAATAAACCCAACCAAGTTCATTTTGAATCACTTTCATTGCATCTTCTTTCACGTAAGGAACGTAATTTAGAAGGCGCACCATTTTGATTTTTTTAACGTAGGTATAATAAAACTCGCGATAAAATCCCAACAATGGATAGGTTTTAAAAGGAACTTTCCCAAAAATACGGTGGATGGCTTTTAGGTGTTTTACATCCTTTGCATTGTATCCCCAACTTTTTGGTAAGATACCTTCGGTGGCAAAATTACTACCGCTCAATAAATATTTGATTTTATATTTATTACACAAATGATACGTGGCTGCTAAAAAAGCTTGATCAGAAGGCGTTTCCGCATTGGCGACCGAAGATTTTAAGAAAGACAATTGGATGTCTTTAAATTCATCCCAATCAACTACCCACGTTTGGTAATCAAAATCTAATTTTTTTACAATATTTTCGACGTTTTTGACCGCCAATTCCGAATTCCACCCATTGTCAAAATGAAAAGCCAATACACGTAATCCCAATTGTTTAGAAAGATATGCCACGTACGTACTGTCCACACCTCCACTCACACCAACCATACAATCGTATTCGCTATTTTTGCCGTCTTCTTTGATTTTTGCCACCAAACGCGCCAAAGCCTCATCCGTTTCTTTACCGTGATACACGTAAAATTTAGCATCCTCAAAATAGGTGGTGCAATGATTACATTGTCCTTTTTCATCAAACACAATTTCAACATCCGTTGTATCCATGATACATCTTGTACATTGTTGATATGCTATATTTTCCACAAGGCTCATTCTATTTTCCTTTACTAAATTTATACGACAAAAAAATCTCTACCACATACTTCACCGAATAAACGGCACTGTATAAGATCAACGTTATTTTGGGATCATTGTAAAAATAATGTCCGCCATAAATCGCCGAAAGTATCCCCAAAATTAAACAAATTTGGATTAGAAAATCGATTTTTTGCTTTTCTGCTACTAAGAACATGGCACTA
>JADZFJ010000129.1 GCA_020849935.1 Crocinitomix sp.
AAATCGAGGCTTTAATGCAGCAAGCGTTTCTTTGTATTCGATAAATAGTTGTTCCATTTACAGGTGTTTGAAAATGTAAAGGTATAAATTTTGTTTATCTCTACAAACATTTTTTTGGATTTTTTGTATATAGCAATAAACATTAATTGATTACAATTGTTTATCATAATAAACAAATTTGATTTATAATCGTTAGTTGTAACTAACAAAATTGGGTTTAATAACAATTAAAAAGATCTTTATGTGTTTTGTAATAATCATAATAAAGATGTTTTTTTGGTTGGCGGCCTTTTTTAGTTGGGAAATGGATGGTCTCCTCATAATAGGGGGATACAGAAATTTTGTTTTTTTACTTTGTTAATTTGAAAGAAAATAAAAAAGGGGGAACTTTTCATTTTTCCCCCTTTTGGTTATCGTTAGAAATACTGCTTAGAAAGAATATCCCAACGAAATATTTAAGATTTTCACATAAGGAAAAGCATGTTTTGCAATGATGTCAATGCTGCTGGCATCATAAGTTGAACTTACATCCATGCGCAATTGATCGATAATATCTTTTTGTTCAGTTACAAAAGTGGTTACTTCTCCGTTTACTTTGGCATAATCAACGCTTCCGTTCGAATAATCTTCGCCTCTTAAAAGAATTGAATTGGTACCAACGCCTAGTCCTAACCAAAGAACGTCCAAGGTAAATCCGCTATCTGTTACCCATTGATTGCCAATTCCGAGTCCACCGCCAAGGAAAAGAAAACTTGCATTTACCTCACCACCATGTTTTATCGAAGGATCATTTCCGTCAGGAAAATCAAAGGTAAACGGATTCATTTTTCCGGCTTGAAAACCAAAATAAGGTGCTACATAAAATCCTTTTAAGGCTTCTTTGGCTGGAAAAAACCGAAGTTGAAGTGATCCTCCATAGGAAATAAACTTTGTATTTAAAACATCCGAATTAACTCCCGCCGAATCAAGAATGTCTCCTAAAATATTAGTAGCAAACCTATTAAACGGTACAGCTTTTTTAGAACTAATATTTACACGAAGATTGGCTGAGAAATAATCGGTAAATTTTCGTTCATAATTAATGCCAAAATTATTGGTAAGCACCATTGCTGGCGTAAGCGTTAATTTGACCGAATTATTTTGCGTTGATCCTAATAAAGGAAAAATCGCCATTACAATTAACAATGTTTTTTTCATTCGTCTGTATTTATAGTTGTACCAAACTAACGAAAAAAATCGAATTGCGGTTGGTTTTAGTGTTCAATTCCTGCATTGAACCTAAAGAGACTAGAAAAAACTGCTTTACCTTGGAATAGTGTTTTCAGTTTTAAGGTATTAAGAATCAAAAAGAGAAACCAAGTGAAACATTTAATATTTTAACAACTGGCATAGTATTTTGTGCAACCACATAAATGCCTTTGGTATCGTAGGTTGCAGAAATGTCCATTCTTAGAAAGTCTATCAGGTCTTCTCGTTTTGACATATATTTGTTAAAAGCCCCATAAACATCATTAAAATATCCTTTAGCCATTGATGTCGCTTGAATATTCATGGTGTTTTTTCCAAGACCAAGACCAACCCAAAGTACATCTATCGAAATTCCTTTTTTATTAGTCCATTGATTTCCGATTCCGATTCCGCCACCAAAAAATTGAAAGCCACCCTTTAAACCAGCGACATATTGAATAGGAATGTATTCGTATGGGCGAAACACAAAGTCGGTTCCGTAAAATTTCCCAGTTTGATATCCTAAATTAGTGTCGACATAAAATCTACTTGAGGTTTTTTTGTGAAGTAAAAATCGAAAATGGAACGATGCGCCGTGTGAATGACAATCATTTTCTGTCTTCCAACCTGTCATATTCAGCATTTGTCCAATCTCATTTGAAGCAATTCTATTACATGGTAAAACATTTCTAGCTCCATAATTTACTTTTAAACCTGCTGTGCAATGTTCCGAAAGTTTTCGTTCGTAAGCCAAGGCGAAAATATGGGTGTGTACAATTGAGGGCGCCAAGGTTAATTTAAATGAATTGTTTTGTGCCATTCCCAAAATAGGGAAAACGACGAAAGCAAGAAAAAGGAAGTTTCTGATTATTGACATATTAACAATAGCCAAGATACAAAAAAACTTGAACTTGTTCTATTGAATTTTAGCGACTCAACAACTAGCCTGGAATCGTATTTTCAGTTTTTAGGTGATCAGAAAAAACTTGATCTACCCATGCTTTGCCCCATTCGGCTAATTCTTGCTCAGACCAAAGTGGTGGATAAAAAATGCGTTTTTGAAAATGAGGAGGTAAATAATTTTGCCAATTGGTACCGCCTGTTCCTTTTGATTCGCCGCCTTTTTGCGCCAAATAATGCGCAGCTGTGCGATAATGAACCAATGGCCAATTGATGTTGACATTTACATCTAATTCGCGAAGTTCTTTAATGAGGTCAGGATTTTTTTGATCGGCGGGAGAAAGTGCTTGGTATTTTTTCCAAAGATTCATTGGTTGATATTGATCGGCAAATTCATGAAATTTTTCCATGTATTTTGCTTCAAAATCAACAAGGGTTAATGTTTTTGCACCGGTTGCTTCTACTACCGCCCCGCGACGCCAATAAATATTGTCTAATTGATGGTGAATATCCGCATCCATTAATGCTTGACGTTCAGTTTCATACACCAAATATTTTAAGTCGGTACTTGCGATTTCGATGTAACGATAACTTGCTGTTTGGAACCCACTTGCTGATAAAAGAGACATTCTGAATTTTGTGAATTGTTCGCGTTCCATGCCAAATCGCATAATATCAAACGAATTGGTTAGAGCTTCAAAATACTTATTTACACGCTTAAGCCGTTCGATAAAAAAGGAAACTGACAAGGTATCAAACCACCCTAAATCTTGTCCGATTTCCGAAATGTTTTTTCCGTTTTTGCATATTTGCTCAATTTCGTGTGAGATTAAAGAGAAATACAATTCGGTGATTTGGTGGTAAACGATGAATATTTTTTCGTCTGGAAAATCTGTCTTTGGCTTTTGTAAACTTAACAAAGCATCTACCTCGATATAATCCCAATAAGTTAGCGGATTTGCATAGATCAATCCATCCAAATACGCATCTAAATCTTGTCCGATGGAGGTGTATTTTTCTTTTAAGATTTTAAGTTTACCCAAGGTTGAATCAGAAATTTCCATATCGTTTTATTTTAAACTTTGGTAAATTTAAACAAAACTCTGCTACAATAACTGATGTTTGTCAGGATTCCAAAAATCGGTTTTTTTGTGGCTAATCAAATCCATACAGGTTATAGAAAAATGTGGGTGAGACATCCTGAAAAATTTTCAACCTTCGATTATTTTTATTGGATTTTCCCCTTTTAATCCTATTTTGATCTCACTTTTTCGGTCAATTTTGACCCTTTAATAAATGAAACAAGCCCTACAATCATTAAGTGGAACTAACCGATTTCAAGACTAAAAATTAAAATATATTTGCGCTAAACCACTTGATAATGAATGTCGAATCAACACCCGTTTTTTATAATGAAGTGACAAATTGTGTGAAATTTGTTCTCAAAGACGGTGTTTTTGATTTGACCTCGATTGATAATTTTGAAAAGAACTTTAATTCATCTGGGTTTGGTGTTAAATTCGTTACAAAAGGAGTTGAACGTTACCGGGTAAATAAACAACTCTACACGGTTCGCGAAGGAAACTATTTGTTGGTTAATGGCGAAAAAGAAGCCTCTGTTGAAATTAACAGTCAGCAGCATGTGAAAGGGATGTGCTTTCAAGTTTCGGACGGGTTAATTTCGCAAGTTGTTGCCAGCTTTAAAGCACCAAACACTCCTTTTTCGGATCAAGAATTGTCTTCGTTTTTTTTAGGAACTAATTTTTTAGAAAATAAGTACGCAGCTCAAAGTAATGCCTTGGGAATAAAATTAATGGATTTACATCGTCAGGTGCTCACGAAAGAATTGTTTGAAGATCACATTCAGGAAGAGTTTTTTTTCGAATTGGCGTCTGCTATTGTCACAGATCAGATTGGGGTTTTCAAAGAATTACAAAACATAAAAAGTGTAAAAGAAGACACAAAAAGGGATTTATTTAGACGACTTAACCTTGGACGTGAGTATATGGATGGGTGTTTTGAAAAGTCAATCACCATCGAACAAATTGCGCTATTTGCTGGAATGTCTGAATTTCATTTTTTCCGATTGTTTAGACAAACTTTTGGATTGAGCCCTTATCAGTATTTGACAAAGAAACGTTTTGAGCGCGCGATTTATCTGCTTTCGCAAGGGCTTCCAATCTCAGACGTTGCTGTTGAAAGTGGATTTTCATCGATTCATTCGTTCAGTAAATCGTTTAAAAGGGTGTATGGTGTTTCACCAAGTAATCATTTTCAGATTAAATAAGACATTAAAATAAGCAGGGTTGAACAAATGAAACTAGAATTTAATCCTTAGTTTAGTTTTCAATATTGATTTTATGAATTCAAAACAAGGTTTGTTCGCGTTGATGATGCTGTTTTCTCCGCTTACTATTTTTTGTCAATCCATCATAGGTAAAATTAGCGACTACGACAAAACCACAAGTTATCAAATCGCTTTGTTTAATGCCAGTGATACCACGCTAGCAAAAATTGCTTTGTGTGATTCGTTGGGTAATTTTGAATTTGGTCCGCTAAAACTATCCACCTACTTTTTACGAATTGAAAACGATTTAGGCGATTCTTTTCAAAAAGATAGTCTCGAAATTTCGTCGATGGAAACTATCATTGATTTGCAAACAGTGAAACTAACGTCAGGCAGTTTAAATCTGGCGGAGGTGGAAGTCACTGCCAAAAAAATGTTCATTACTCGAAAAGCCGATAAAATTATTGTAAATCCGGAAGCCATGATTGGTAGTTCTGGCACATCTGCCCTAGAATTGCTCGAAAAAATTCCAGGAATCACCGTAGATTATGAAGGCAATATCTCGCTAAAAGGAAAGAGCGGTGTGGTAGTTTTTATAGACAATCGGCCAACTTATCTTTCGTCGGATGAAC
>JADZFJ010000130.1 GCA_020849935.1 Crocinitomix sp.
AACATAAAACCTTCTTGCATCACCACACCACAATGCGATCGCCAAGCTTTTTGGTCAATTTCATCAAGTTGGACATCGCCATAGAACAAATCACCCTCCGAAACAGAATAGAATTTTAACAGCAGTTTTAGCAATGTGGTTTTACCACTTCCACTTCCGCCAACTATTGCAGTAATTTTATTTGGCGGAATAGTAAAGCTTAAATCCGTGAAGACTTTATTTAAGGCTCCGTGATACCGAAATGAAATATTTTTAACTGCTATTTCTTGGTTATTGGTGATTCTCTTTAATTTGGTTTCATCCAATTGCGTTTCATCCTTTTTATTGTGAATTTGCGCCAGTCGTTCAAGTGCAATTCTAGCGTCTTGTAGGGTGTAAACAAAGCCAATTAATTGTTGTATCGGTCCGTTGAGATAACCAATAATATATGCTACGGCAATCATCATTCCAAGTGTTAATTGTCCATCGATGACGAGTTTGGCAGCGAAAAAAGTAATGAGTATATTTTTTAATTCATTGATGATATTGGCGCCTGTAGTTTGGCTTTGTTGAAGAACTAAATTTTGTAAATCAATTTTAAATAATTTGGCTTGCACATACTCCCATCCCCATCGTTTTTCTAATTCAGCATTGTTTAATTTGATGTCCTGCATACCGTTAATCAACTCCATCATTTTGCCTTGCTCGCTTCCTAATTGTGTAAAACGTTTGTAATCTATATCCTTTCTTTTCTTTAAAAATAAATATATCCAGATAAAATAGAGAAGGCTCCCAACCAAAAAAATATAGAAAATTTGAATGTGATACCAAGCTAAAATCAATCCGAAAACAAGAATATTCACGATTGAAAAAAAAGTATCCAACGAGGCTGAGGTTAACAGCTTTTGAATTTTAGAATGATCCTTAATTCGTTGCATTAAGTCTCCCGTTACTTTACTGTCAAAAAACGAAATGGGCAAGTTCATTAACTTTATAAAAAAGTCAGAAACCAAGGCAATATTAATGCGTGTCGAAAGGTGTAAGATAATCCAACTCCTTATTAAACCAATACTCACCCTCCCAACAAAAAGACCCAACTGTGCGATTAAAACCAAATATACAAAATGAATATCGTTGTGCTGAATACCTATATCTACCACACTTTGCGTAAGATAAGGAACTAAAAACTGTAATAAACTTCCAGCTAACAGACCAATAAAAAGTTGAATTAAAAGTCGTTTATGAATGAAAAAATATTTCCACAAAAAGCTTAATTTAAGAGAATCGGAAACATCATCAGGCTCTTTAGTTTTTAGCTGCTCGGTAGGCTCGAGCAGGAGTGTTATACCAGCTTTTAGCTGATCATCCGCGTCATGGCCTATCCAATTCTTAATCAGTTCATTTTTATGAATTTTAATTTTACCATGTGCCGGATCTGCAATCCAAATTTGGTCGTTTTTGACTTTGTATACAACTACGAAATGCCTTTGCTGCCAAAAAATGATACAGGGTAATGGTATTCCACTTTTCAATTGATCATAACTAATGCGGACGCCCATTGTTTTAAAACCAATTAGTTTAGCAGCGTCTGTTATATTTTTTATGGATGAACCCTCCCGAGTGGTTTCAGACAAATTGAGTAATTTTTCGAGCGATACTTTTCGACCATAAAAATTAGCGATGATCCGCAGACAGGTTGGTCCGCAATCTCGTCCATCGAGTTGTCTATACGCAACTATTTTGCCCATTTCATTTAGCGTAGCATAACCATTAATTCATCAATATCTGTTTGATAAATTGTTCTGAATGGTTGAATAAATGTGAGCGTAAACTGGTGACCGGTTGTATAATAGAGACCACATAAATCTTGTTCAATCTTTGCTTCGTCCTTGAGATCTAAAAACAAATAGCAAAGAGACTTATAATAGTGCAAATCGGGCAACTCAGGGTAAATTTTCGAAGCAAGTTCAAATTCTTCTAGCGCTGTTGAATACTTTCCTAAAAGATATAAAGTAACTCCTTTATAATGATGAGAATAAAAATCATCTGGTTGATCGGCAATACTTTTGTCAAAAAAATCGACTGCCTTGTTAAATTCGTTTTTTTCGAGATAGCTTAACCCGAGAAGATAATAAATGCACTCGCCCCAGGGATAGTCAATAAAATTTGGTGTTAAGGTATCTAAACGTTCCAAATCAGCAATACAACCGTCATAATCACGCAAGAAATATAATTTAGACCATGCACGATAACCTAAATTGAATTGAGGCGCATATTCCACTGCGAGATTCAAAATTTCGAAACTCTCGATAAAACGTCCAGTTTTTTTATACCAAATCGACTTTTTAAAATAAATTTCATGATTAGTAGGGTCGTAAAAAATAGCTGAATCATAGAGAGACAATTGGATCTTCGCCCCTTGTTTATAAACTTCGGCTTCTTTAAAAAAAGCGGCCGACTTTTCTTTATCTATGTCCCTGTCAGTTTGTTGGCAATTAGCTGAATAATACGTAAATAAAATAATGGTTAAATTTAAAACTTTAAACATAGACATCTATTAATTTACCCTTTTCTATTTTAAAGATCAGGAAAAGTTGGCAATCTACTGGAATTCCTTCATTTTCTGCTACATCCCATTCTATCGACCTCACTATTTCAATAATTTTAACAATTAAGGGAGATGGATAATGAATTTGACTATACTTCAAACTCATCTGTTCTATCGCCAAGCGCCCAACTTTACCTTCTTGGCTCAGCACAAA
>JADZFJ010000131.1 GCA_020849935.1 Crocinitomix sp.
TATTCATTACTGGCGTGGTTATTTTGGCGATTACCTTTATTTTTTGGAATTTATCTTTCCGTAAAGAGGTAAAATTAAGGATGGATGCGGAGGAAAAATTAAAAGAATCTTTACACGAGATCGAAGAAAAACAAAAAGAGATTCGTGACAGTATTAATTACGCAAAACGGATTCAAGAGGCCATTATGCCATCGTCGGATTTTATTAAATCCAATTTACCCGATTCCTTTATTTTTTACCAGCCAAAAGATGTGGTTGCCGGGGATTTTTATTGGGCAGAAAAGGTGGGTGATGATTTTTTTATTGCGGTGGCTGATTGCACAGGACATGGGGTTCCGGGCGCTTTGGTTTCCGTGGTTTGTTGCAATGCACACAACCGAACATTAAATGAATTTAATTTGTCTGATCCGGGTGAAATTTTGGACAAAACCCGCGAATTAGTAACGCAATCTTTTTCAAAAAGCACAGACGATATTAAAGATGGAATGGATATTTCTTTAATGAAAATCAATAGTAAAAAAGTAGAGTGGGCGGGAGCAAATAATCCACTGTGGATTGTTTCGAACAATGAAAATGAATCGGGTAAAAGCGAGCTTATTTTAAAAGAAATTAAAGCCGACAAACAACCCATCGGTAGAACCCATCATCCAAAACCATTTACCACCCATTTGGTCGAATTAAAAAAAGGAGATTCGATTTATTTATTTACCGATGGATTTACTGATCAATTTGGTGGACCAAGAGGTAAAAAATTCATGTACAAGCAATTAAAAGATTTGTTGGTCGCCAATCATCAATTGACATTTCAAGAACAAGCACCATTTTTAAAAGAAGTTTTAAATTCTTGGAAAGGCACATTGGATCAGGTAGATGATGTTTGTATTATTGGAATTCGACTTTGAGAGGGAGATCCCTTTTTTTATGAAGATGGAGTAATGCGCTAGACAACATCTCCAACAAAACAACTTAATGACATTATTCGCGCGGTAGTGTAGGCGACTGAGAGGTAGATCCGTTTTTTTATGAAGATGAAGTAAGGCCCTAGACAAAATCTCTAACAATACAACTTAATGCGCGGCTTCAGTTTCTATCGTGTCCACATCGATGTTTTGTTTTTTCAATAAGCGTTTTGCTAAAACGGCGAACAAGGCCAAATAGGCAAAACAAACCACCGCAATAATGTACGATTGATGTATTCCAATAATATCCGATAATTTCCCTTGAATAGGAGGAATAATTCCCCCACCCAAAATCATCATTACCAAGAAGGCAGATCCTTGTGAGGCATATTTCCCCAATCCTAAAATAGACAAACTAAAGATTGACGGCCACATGATGCTGCACGCTAATCCACCTGATAAAAAGGCATAAATGGCAACCGTTCCAGTTGTAAACAACCCAATCAACATGGCAATAACCCCAAACGACCCGAAAATGAGCAAGGTGCGCGCCGGTTTATCCTTACTTAAAAAGAAGGCGATAATTTGAGCAATTACGCAGATGATATAGAAATACAACACTTGCATGTCTTTTCCAGAAAAGTAATTGAGGCCAAGAATCACAAAAAATGCAACAATAGGTACGACGATCAAGGCGATATTTTTTTGCAGGGCGCTCAATTTAAAAACACTTACCGCACCAGCCCAACGCCCAATCATTAAACTTCCCCAATACATAGAGATATAAGGTGCAATTTCAGACGATTTCATTCCTCCGAATTCTTCTAAGGTGAGTAATTCGCCCAAATTACTGCCAATCGCAACTTCCACACCAACATAGGTGAAAATCGCCAACATCCCCAAAACCAATTGAGGATATTGCATGGCACCCCAACCTTCGGGTTTTATTTTTGCCGAACGGTAAGAGAATAGGATAACGCCTATCACGACCAACAAAGCACCTGTGAGCCAGTACATACGGTATTGTTCTAAAGGCCGTTTGATGGATTCAATTTGATCGGTTTGAGGTTTGATGGTTTCAGTTAGATTAGAAATTGCGGTTTCGGTAGTAACAATTAAAGGTGTTTTTTTCGTTCCTGCCAATAATTTGAGTGAATCTAATTCCGTGGTGAGGCGAGCGATTTCCGTATTGGTTGGTTCGATACTTTTTTCCAATTTCGCAATCTCTTTTACCTCGTCCGAATTATAACTCGCAAACACGGGGCTAAACATAATGACCAAAAGTCCTGTCATAATTAACAAGGTGCGCAGGGCTTTATTTGCCTTTTCGATGGGTTCGTTGATGATTCCACTTGGCACTTTTTTAGAAAAATAAAACAAAGCCGCTGCCGCAATAAATAGAATTCCCACACAGACATATAACAAAACCACTTTTGTTAATTCTAAGCCTTTAATTTGATCATCCGAAACCGAAAGAGCGGTGCCAAACAGAGCAAATCCAACCACAATTGGACCAAGCGTCGTACCAAACGAATTAATACCCCCACCTAAATTCACCCGACTAGCGCCAGTTTTGGGATTTCCCAACGAAATTGCAAAAGGATTCGCAGCAGTTTGTTGTAAAGAAAATCCGAGTGCCACAATAAACAACCCTGTTAACATTCCTACATAAACCCCAGCTTGTACAGCAAGAATCATCGCGCCAGCACCCAAGGCAGAAAACAATAAGCCATAGACAATACTTTTTTTGTAACCCCAACTGCCAACAATGTCCCTTCCTTTTAAATTGCTAAATGCAAAAATCAACAAAGCACCAACATAATAGGCCGTGTAAAAAGCAAAATCCACCAATTGGGATTGAAATTGATCCAACGAAAAATGACTTTTACAAAAGGGAATAAAGATGCCATTTCCAGCGGCAATAAATCCCCAAAAGAAAAAAACAATAATTAAGGTAAACAAGGCAGGATAATTGGTCTTGTTCATTTCATTTATTTCGGTCGAATTCATATCAAGAGGTTCTCAAATTTTAAAACGTTTAAAATAGGCTTTCGCGCAGTTTGCTAATATAAGGGCTAGTTCTGAATTTTTACATTTTTGTGGAAACCAATTTTTCGATTTCAAAAAGAAAAATGAAAATCGCGTATTTATACGCTTGTTTTCAAACAATTACATTTCTAATTTTGGCATAAGCTTTAGGAACCCTACTCTGAAGAGATTTTATTCACAGTTGAAATAAGTGATTTTATCACACTGGAAGAGGTATGTCTTTAACCCTGAGATTTTAGGATTGTAATTTTAAAAACAACATAAAATGTTAGACGACAAACAAACACAATTGAACCTTAGGGTGTCTGATCAATTAAGATCACAATACCCTATTATTATGCCATGGAGAAGGCCATGTCCTCAAAAAATTCTGATTGTAACGGATGGGTACAGCGGACAATTTTTAAATGGTTCATTTAATAATTATTATTTTGGGCTCTCCGCAGTGATTGACACACTTTTGGATCAAACGGATTATTATGTGTCCTTTAAGTTGACCTTGGCACATCGCCAGATAGATTCCAACAAACCCGCGGGACCAATTACGTCGCCCGCCTATCAACGGTATGGACCAAATTTTGAAAATTTCAGGTTTAACGCAGCAGCCAATGATATTAAAACAGGTAAAGTTTTTAACATCAACGATTACGATCAAATTTGGCTTTTTGGTGTGCGTGACAATGTTGATGATGTCCAAAAATTGAGTGATTTAGAATTACCAATTTTGACAGAATGGATGGAGAATGGAGGCGGAGTATTTGCAACTGGCGATCACGCTGATTTAGGTGCAAGTTTATGCGGAAGAGTGCCACGTGTTTCAAAAATGAGAAAATGGTCTGTGGCACAAAATCCACCATCACCGGTAGGTTTGGATCGTCATGATACACTTGACAATGGACACGATGATATTTACACATTTGATGATGAATCAGATGATATTCCAATGAAAATTTCGCCGAAATACTATAATAACATAGCATGGCATCCCTTTTTTGGCAAAAAACATCCGCATCCTGTTTTGTGTGGGAAAGATGGGGTAATTGATATTTTACCTGACCATCCACATGAAGGAGAGATTATCGCTGAAAATTTGGTAGTAATCAATCAAAACCTTGTAAATGGAAATCCTGAATTTCCTCAAATTGCAGGAAATGATTTTAGACCTGAGGTGATTGCGCGTGCACATGTCAAAGGCGATCATACCAATCAATCAGACACGAATAAAGGAGCAGCAAATGCCAAAACTTTCGGAGCTATTGGGGCTTATGATGGTTATCGTACTGATGTTGGTCGAGTAGTGGTAGATTCAACTTGGCACCATTGGTTTGATGTGAATTTGATTGGACGTCCAGTAGCGTATCTGAATACTCCTCCTTATGATCAAACGAATCCTAAAACTCAAGGATTTTTGGCATCTCCACAAGGTATAGTGGCATACAATCGCATCCAAAATTATTTTATCAATGTTGGTTTATGGCTTGCTCCAAAATCAGATCGCTTGTGTATGTTGAAGGGTTTATTATGGACTTATGTGATGAAAACTCCATTCGTTGAACGCTTTAAAATCGATATGCCTATCATTCAATTTGGCTCTTATGCTTATGATGCGCTAGGTCGTATTGCAGGTCAGTGTAATGTTCGTTCTTGGATTTTTGATGTGTATCCAATTGAGGTAAAAAAATCGTTTGAAGAAATGAGAATTAAATTGCCTGACACTTGTCTTACCTGTCCACCAGAGGAATTGTTGGAGATTTATGCATTGGGAGCGATGACCAAAAATTTACTCGAACTTGCCTACAAATTGCAAGACGAGAAAGAGGGCAATGAAAAACTGGAGAAAATGATCACGAAAGAGATCGACGAAAGGACAGTGAATGGATTGCAAGAAGGATACAACCTAATGGTGAGAGATCTTACTAAGAGTATTAAACTTACAACTGAACATTTGTCGAAAGCATCGAAAGTTGATTGTGTTACTAGTATCACCAGACGTTTTCCGAGAGCAAAATAGGATTCAACAAAATAGTTAATAAGGCAACCTCGGTATTTCCGAGGTTGTTTTTTTATGTGAAATTTACCCAAAACCAAGTACCTTTGTCCCGCTATGGAACTTTTCCCTACCGAACCAACTCGTAATTTATTGCCATTTGATGGGGAGGTGTACTATTATGGCAAAATTTTGACAGGACCTCAA
>JADZFJ010000132.1 GCA_020849935.1 Crocinitomix sp.
CAATATAAACGATATTGTCTGATCCCGATTTCGAGTAGGAATTCAAAGGTCTTCTTTCATTGAGATGAAACCTGTAAGATTTATAACCAAATTGACTAAAAAATTCTATCGCATCATTAATTCCATATCCCGCAAGTTTATAATTTGTTTCGGACATTTCAATTATAATGAACGGCTTAAATTTTAAAAGAGACTTAGACATTCTTTTCAATGCAGGCAATTCAGCTCCTTCGATATCAATTTTTAGCACATCAAATCTCTCTAATTTATCAAAATGTATGTCATCAAAAATTTTAAATTCAATAATACCCTCCGATATATTTCTTGCATTACTGGGATAAATTGTGGATAAACCCTCATGATGCCCTTTGTGCAAAGCAGAATCATTTGATGTGAAAACTTCGATTTGTTTCTCCTCCTTAAATAAGTCATATTCACAAACTTCAACGTTTTTGAATTGATTCAAGGCAATGATATTTTTCAATAAATTCAATTGCCCAGATGTTTGCTCAAACGCAATCACTCTAACTTTTTTCAATACCGATGCCGCAAATAAGGCGAATTTACCTTGACTAGCACCAATGTCAATAAAGGTCATCTCACTTTTCAAAAACTTGGATAAAATGAGCATTTCTCTCAGATGATGAAATCCAAACCAGAAGATAGTTCCTCCCATCGAACTGTTTTTGTTCACCATCATTTTAATATTTCCCAGGTAATTTTTCACGAGTACCATTTCTTCCTTGTTCTTGTAGGTTAAATTTTTTATATTCTATGAAATTAAATGATGCATTCGTTTTTTAAATCTTGTTCTTACAAAATTAATATTAAATTCTTAAAAATATTGTTGTTTCTTTAATAGAACAGTCTCACGTTTTCAAATATTTCAATGAAATAATTGATTCGATACTTTATATTATTGTTTATAAACGCAAATCAACCCCCGAAACCCCCAACCCAAACAAGGCATAATCATATTTACACGGATCATGACGATCAAATTTTCGAATAATTTCCATCAACTCCTCAAGTGCCAACCAATCGTTTTGTTTTCTGTTGATTAATCCCATGCTTCTAGCAACATTGCCGGTGTGAACGTCTAATGGATTGTAGAGTTCTGAACTCGGAAATTTTTCCCATAATCCAAAATCAACCCCTCGCTGATCTTTTCTAACCATCCATCGCAAAAACATATTAATTCGCTTTGAAGCTGAACCAGAAAGCGGATTTGAAAGGTGTTTTTCGCTCCGATTTTCGTGTGGAGTGGTTAAAAATTGTTTTCTAAAATTGAAAATTTTGGTTTTGGTGTCCTCCCCAACTGAAAAAGCATTTTGTAATCCGTCCGAATCATCTTTATAGATCTCGCGTAAGGCCTTGATAAAAAATGCCAAATCTTGCGCATTAAAGGTTCGGTGAACAAAGACTAAATCTTTTAAATCTTCTTCACTTGCTTGCAAAACATAGCGATAAGGTTCGTTACCCATGATCTCAACCAATCGATGCCCATTTTTTATAATCGAATTTCGTTTTCCCCACGAAATGGTTGCCATGATAAAACCTATTACCTCAATATCTTGCTTTTGATCAAATAGATGCGGGATTGATATTGGATCGTCGGCAATAAAATTGGATTGATTATACTTATCGTAAGCAAAATCTAAATCTGCCTTTATTTGCTCTAAATTCAATTTTTTTGTCATTCTGCAGAAACAATCAAACCATCACGCATTTCCAAAACTCGATCTGACATCCCCGCTAAATCACGGTTATGGGTAACAATTACAAATGTCTGTTGCATTTCATCCTTTAGCTTAAAAAAAAGTTCATGCAATTCGCGTGAATTTGCAGAATCTAAATTTCCCGAAGGTTCATCCGCAAAAATAATGGAAGGATCGTTAATCAACGCGCGAGCAACTGCCACTCTTTGTTGCTCACCACCCGAAAGTTCTGAGGGTTTATGATGTAAACGAGATCCCATCCCCAAATACTCCAATAATTCTTGTGCCTTTTTTAAAGACGCAGCTTTGGTGCGATTTCCCAACAAAGCCGGTAAAATTGTATTTTCAATAGCTGAAAATTCAGGTAATAGTTGATGAAATTGGAAAATAAAACCCAATTCGTTATTTCTAAATTTGGCCAATTGATTCCCTTTTAATTTAACCGTGTTTTCGCCGTTAATTAAAACTTCACCTTGATCAGGTTTGTCGAGGGTTCCTAAAATTTGCAAAAGAGTTGTTTTACCAGCACCCGATGCACCAACAATTGAAACAACTTCTTGCTTTTTGATCTCTAAATCAATCCCTTTCAAAATGGGAAGGGCGCCATAACTTTTATAAATTCCTTTTGCTACTAACATACGTCGATAAAAATAAGTAGATTTGTGAGTAATTCCTTATTTTTAATTAAAGTGTTTGAAGAAAACGACAATTTTTATCCAGTTAAACCTGTTTTTATCGACCGAAATGAGGGTCGAAATAGGATTTTATTGATCCTATTTATTTTGTTTGTTCTTTTTGCTTCATCGAGTTATGAATTAAGTGCATACATTCTTTTGGCTGCAGCGCTGGGTGTCCTTTTAATTCATGAATTAGG
>JADZFJ010000133.1 GCA_020849935.1 Crocinitomix sp.
CCTTTAAATTGTTTATTAAAAGCGTGTCTAAAATCTTGAATCCAACTTTCTTTCAAATCAACTTGCGAACTATTTCGATATTCGGGCACATATATAATAGCAATACTTTTTTTCTCGATAAAATTATAGCTAGCTGAATCACCTGTATTAACAACACTCCCAAGTTGGTCAACATGGTATTGATTACCGTTATTTTCTGATTCAAAATAGATGCTGAGATCTTTCATTTATTCCGCGTTTTTCATCCAATTAATCGTACCGCTATTATTAAGAAGTAAGGATTATTGTTTCTTCCCCTTTGGTTTCGGTTGATTTTTAGAAATTTCAATGCATTCGTCATAAGACAAAAGTGTTGGATCTGTCCCTTTTGGAAGTTTGAAATTTTTCTTGCCAATTTTCAGGTAAGCTCCATATCTTCCGTTCAGCAATTCCATTGTTTTGTCCTCTTTAAAGGATTTTATTAAACGATTGCTGTCATCTTCTCTTTTGGCGATGATTAACTCAATCGCACGGGTAATTTCCATGGTTTCAAGTGTGTCGCCATTAGATTCTTTGATGGAGACAAAAAGTTTTCCTAATTGCACGTAAGGACCAAATCGACCTTTGTTTACTTTAACAGCTTCTCCTTCAAATTCACCTATCACTTTTGGAAATTTAAATAATTCCAATCCTTGTTCGAGGGTGATGGTTTGAATACTTTGGTCTTTGCCGATAGAAGCGAATTTTGGTTTGTCCTCATCATCCGACTCGCCAATTTGAACCATTGGCCCAAATCGACCAATTCGTGCATACATATTTTTTCCAGAAACAGGATCCACCCCAATCAAACGCTCACCCGAAGCACGGTCAGAATGTTCTAAGGTATTTTCAACCTTTACATGAAATGGTTTATAAAAGGCCCCAATCATCTTGGTCCAATCAACTAACCCTTTCGCAATATCATCAAATTCCTTTTCGACATTGGCAGTAAAGTTGTAATTCATGATTTGATCAAAATTATCGATCAAAAATTCAGTTACCACACGACCAATGTCAGTTGGCACCAATTTACCTTTATCACTTCCCGTTTTTTCGGAATTTTTAATCTGTTTTACCTCTTCTTTCTCTAATAACAAGACTTCAAATTCTCGATCACTTCCATCGCGCTCTCCTTTGTCTACATACCCTCTTTTTTGGATGGTTGAAATAGTTGGGGCATACGTCGAAGGACGACCGATTCCTAATTCTTCTAATTTTTTAACTAAACTAGCTTCCACATAACGTGAAGGTGGACGTGTATATCTTTCGGTAGAGGTTATTTTTTGTCGAATTAATGGATCTCCCTCTTTCATTTGCGGAAGTAACCCTTCTATTTCTTCATCATCTTCATCCAAATTTGATTCGAGATACACTTTTAGAAAACCATCAAAAAGAATCACCTCCCCGGTGGTTGAAAATTCATTTGCACCTGGTGCGTCAATTTTTACTGAGGTTCGCTCTAATTTAGCATCCGTCATTTGAGAAGCGATTGAACGTTTCCAAATCAATTGGTATAATCTTTCTTCATCTCGATCAGCATCAATTTCATGCAAAGCAAAATTGGTTGGACGAATAGCCTCGTGGGCTTCTTGCGCGGTTGAAGATTTTGTTTTGAATTTACGAAGCGTGAAATATTCGTTTCCGTAGGCTGATTCAAGTTCCTTTTTAGCGGCATCTAACGCTGTTTGTGATAAATTGACTGAATCCGTTCTCATGTAAGAAATCAACCCAGATTCGTATAATTTTTGTGCGACAGACATTGTTCTAGAAACCGAAAAACCTAGTTTCAAACTGGCTTCTTGTTGCAATGTTGAAGTCGTAAATGGGGCTGTTGGAGTTTTTTTTGCAGGTTTTTTAACAATTGATTTCACTTTAAAATCATACCCTACACAACTTTCTAAAAATTTCTTGGCTTGTTGGATGTCTTCAAACTGCGTATTTAATTTTGCATGCAGCGGTGCATTGTTTACTTTGAAAAAACCATCTGTTCGATAAGAACTTTTTGAATCAAATTTTTCAATTTCTTGTTCTCTTTCAACCACTAAACGAACGGCAACCGATTGAACTCTACCTGCTGACAAAGAAGGTTTTACCTTTCTCCACAACACAGGTGATAATTCAAAACCAACCAATCGATCTAATACCCTACGAGCTTGTTGTGCGTTTACCAAATCATCGTCAATCATGCGCGGATTTTCTATTGCTTTAATCACCGCTGATTGTGTAATTTCATTGAATGTAATTCGTTTGTACCCTTTTTTATCAAGTCCAAGTGTTTCTTTTAAATGCCAAGAAATCGCTTCTCCCTCACGGTCCTCATCGGACGCTAACCACACTGAATCAACTTCTTTCACTGCCTTTTTCAAATCGGCAATTATTTTTTTCTTGTCAGGGGATACTATATACTTAGGTGTAAATCCATTTTCAATATCTATTGAACCATCTCCTTTGGCTAGATCTCGCACATGTCCATAACTTGACATCACTAAATAATCCTTGCCTAGGTACTTTTCGATGGTCTTTGCTTTTGCTGGAGACTCGACTATTACGAGGTTTTTTCCCATAGTTGATTTATGTTATTCTTCGATCGAAGAAATTAATTTGCTTTTATCAGCGTGCCAAAATTAGAAATGATATTTAAATTCTCTTACAATTTTTGGATAAAAATGATTTTGATTGATTTTTCTAGTGATAATTAACGACCTAAATTTAACCGAAATATTTTCATGACAGAATGTCAGATAACCATTTTAATCCTTAAATTTGCAAAAAAAGAGTGAAACATTCAATGGAAGAATTTAATCAA
>JADZFJ010000134.1 GCA_020849935.1 Crocinitomix sp.
AAAACATGTCTTATTTAGCCCAATACGATTTGATAGTTTCTGCTGCAGGTTTATTTTGTGGAGTAAAGTCAAGATCATCCACCCCACCTTGTTTGGCGTGATCGTGGTACCATTTCCAAATAAACATTCCTTCTAACCAAGTTTCTTTCCAAACTACACTAAATAATGCTTGAAATGCCCTGTCTTGAACAACAGGTGCATATTTACCTTTAGTTCCATGTTCCCACGGTCGAGTAGCCGCTCCCAAAATACTACGATAACCTATTTCTGTAAAAATTATTTTTTTCTTGGTTTTAGTGGAAAACGACTTTAATTTTTTACTGTGAACTTGCCAACCAATTACCAAATCTGCCAATTTTGGATCGCTGTCATACGATAAGGGAAAATAACCATTGACGCCCACGTAATCTAATTCCGACCAAAAAGGCACTGCCTCGTAATCATCCCAGTTCGCCGCGTAAATTAAATCGCCTGTGTATTTTAATTTAATAGTTTGAATCAATTTTTTCCAAAAACTTGGTCTTGCGGCAATAAACTCACGCCATTCGGTACCAATACAAAACATCTCCAGCTTTTTTTCTACAGCGATGTCCAAAAAATTAAGAATAAATTCGCGGTATGAATTCTCAAAATTGACCCATTTTTTTTCACTGTCCAATTTATAATCCCCAGTATATGCGTTCATCATCCAAATTTGAGGTTTAAGCATAATTTTTAAGTTGGCAGCTTGGCACAATTCAATTGTTTTTCTAATTCCTTCATTTTTTTCACCCCACCACTGCCACGACGAATTAAAAGCCACGTTACCATCATTTCCTACAAAACCATAAGGCATCAAGGTGACCCAATTCGCATTCATTTCAATAATCGGGTTTACATCTTGAGCTGAAATAGGCGAACTTGATCCAACAAAACTCAAGCCTTTAATTTTAGGAGTTGTCTGACCAAAAACAGAAGAAATTGAGCATAAAACACTAAAAACAATAAGTAAAACACCTTTCATACGTTCATTAAAATTGATTGGTACGTAACATCACTAAAGTACAAGCGTGAATCCATTCAATTCCTTTTTCGTTAAGAATGCCTTCCAACTCTTGGTTTTCAGTACCCGGATTAAAAATGACACGTTTTGGATTTAATTCAACGATATACTTATAATAAGGCGATTGATTTTGTGGTCCAAGATAAAGCGTCACGGTGTGAATATCTTCCCTGTAAATCAGATTTTTGTTAATTTGAATTCCTCTCACTTCACCTGTTTTCAAGCCAATAGCATGAACCTCATGGCCCGCATCCACCAGATCATTAAGCGCCAACCAAGCATACCGATTTGGATTTAAACTCGCCCCTAAAATTAGTACAACCATTGCTCTTATTTAGTTTCTAAAGTTAGCAAAAAAACAACCCACTCGTTGCTACAATTTTTCCAATAAAAGACAAACAATTACTTTGGTTTCGATTTTATTCAAAGCAAACGGCGGTAGTGACTATATTTTTCTATTTTTGTCCCCTAAATCAAGCGCATGTCAGTACATAAAGAAGTAAAAAAAGTGACCACCCATGTTTTGCAAGAAATGAAAACCAAGGGAGAAAAAATCGCCATGCTAACTGGCTATGATTTTTCCATGGCAAAGATTTTGGACGATGCGGGTATTGATATAATCTTGGTGGGCGATTCTGCTTCAAATGTAATGGCTGGACACGAAACAACTTTACCAATTACGTTGGATCAAATGATTTATCACGCTGCGTCAGTTGTTCGTGCTGTAAATAGAGCTTTGGTGGTGGTTGACTTACCGTTTGGATCTTATCAAGGAGATTCAAAACAGGCCTTAAATAGTTCGATTCGAATTATGAAAGAATCTGGAGGACACGCTGTAAAATTAGAAGGCGGACACGAAGTTGTTGATTCTATCAAACGAATTTTAACGGCTGGAATTCCTGTGATGGGACATTTAGGGTTAACACCCCAATCAATCTACAAATTTGGTACTTATACCGTTCGCGCCAAAGAAAAAGATGAAGCAGCGCGATTAATCAATGACGCAAAATTATTAGAAGAAGCGGGGTGTTTTGCCATTGTCTTAGAAAAAATACCTGCAGCTTTGGCTAAAGAAGTTGCAAATTCAATTGAAATTCCTGTGATTGGTATTGGTGCAGGAAACGAAGTAGACGGACAAGTTTTGGTAAGTCACGATATGTTAGGAATTAACAATGAATTTAATCCTCGGTTTTTACGAAAATACCATAATTTATACACCGCAATGTTGACCTCTTTTGAATCGTACATCAAAGATGTAAAATCAGGCGATTTTCCGAATGAAAAAGAACAATATTAAGGATGGATTTAAACGTCATTTTTGAGGATAACCATCTTGTTGTCATTAATAAACAAGCGGGAATCTTGGTTCAAGGAGATGAAACGGGTGACGAACCTTTAAATGACCTTGTAAAATCTTATATCAAAACCAAATACAATAAACCAGGTGATGTTTTTTTAGGTACTGTGCATCGCTTAGATCGACCAACAAGTGGGATCGTTTTATTTGCTAAAACAAGTAAAGCCTTAACCCGAATGAATGAACTTTTTAAAACAAAAGACATTCAAA
>JADZFJ010000135.1 GCA_020849935.1 Crocinitomix sp.
TGTGTAATAAGAGCAACTTGCGGCAGCGCTATCATCTCCATCTAAAAATGAAATCCACGCTTGATCAAAATCGACCAAGGCCGCTACTGGAACTAAACCATCTTGGTTAAATAGTGTCCAATCGCTTGAAATTCCATCGTTAAAATTATCTTCAAATAAGATAGTTTGTCCTTTCGAACTAAAAATAACGAAGTTGAGAACGAAGAAGGTAAAAGTAATTCTAATCATTTTTTTTATTATTGGCTCAAAAGTAGTGTTTTGATTAAAAGCACGTTTCTATTTAACACAAAATTGTCGATTTTATTTTAATCTCCCCCTAAAATCACTTATTCAAACGAAAAGATAAACAAGTCTTCGTCGGCCTTTTTAAAAAGATGATTTTCTCGGGCAAACTTTTCAAGTGATCTCACATCATCGATTTCACCTATTGACAATTTGAGTTCTTGAATCTCTTCTTTTTTTCTTTCGATTTCTAATTCAAGATCTTGAACCCTGTTTTTGCGGTTAATGAGTGTGGCGATATCTGTTTCGTGAAGAATAAGGATGTAAAACACCAAAAACAAGCTGGTGTAAACATATTTATTACGAATGATTTTTATAAATTTCTTCACATGACAAATTTAATGCAAGACCTTTTTATATAGAAGTTTCAAATTTTAATTTATCCACAACCAAAGGGTGAAAAACTATTTCGAATCAGAATCCTTGAAAATTGCTAATTTTGAAGTCAAATTTCTTATATGTTAGGATTGAAATTGTTGACGGATCCGAGATGGGTGACCATTGTGGAGGAAAATATTGACGAGATTTTAACAGATCATGCTTGGTGTGAGCAGAAAGCAACCACCAATGCCATCAGTATCATTACACAAAATCCAGAACGCACCGAATTGGTGGATGCTTTGCTCGAAGTAGCGAAAGAAGAATTGGCCCATTTCGAACAAGTTCACGAATTGATTAAAAATCGAGGGAAAAGCCTTGGCCGCGAGCGCAGTGACGAATATGTTGGGGAGTTATTCAAATTTATGCGACGTGGATTAGATCGGCACACTGCTTTTATTGACCGCTTGTTGTTTTCAGCCATGATTGAAGCTCGAAGTTGTGAACGATTTCGAGTTCTTTCAGAAAATATTCCCGATCCGGTATTAGCGAAATTTTATTACGACTTAATGGTCAGCGAAGCAGGACATTATACTATGTTTCTTAAATTTGCTCGAAAATATGCCGAAGGAATTAATGTCGACGAACGTTGGCAAGAATGGTTGGTATTTGAAGCTTCTGTCATCATTAAATACGGGAAAAAGGAAACCGTTCATGGGTAATTTTTTGTAATCACCTTTTTTTGATTTTACAATTTCTTGTTTTCCCCTTCCTTCTATTCAAGGTTTAATTTCTCGTCGAATTGGTCGATGTTTGAGACGGTATTCGTCGATTATTTTTAGAAATACAAACATTTCTCCGTAATAAATTTGTAATTTGGTTCACCACGATAAATCGGTGCGATTAAATAGAATGTCATTGTTAGAAATTAAAGAGCAGCAGGGTCAATTAGCCAATGGATTTTATGGTCGTGAGGCTAGTTTGGCTCACTTGAAACGTTGGTTTGAAGATGAATCGAATGGTGCACCAAATTTTATGTATATCACCGGCGATTCAGGTGTTGGTAAGACAAGTTTAATTCGAAATTTTATCGAAGACTTAACAGATGATCGGATTTATTTAGCAACGAACAAAGAAGATTTAACCAACGATACAGGTCCATATTATACCGTAATTACACTTTTTGAACAAATCATAAATACCTGGTTATTACAGCCAGATCGTAAACTTCAAGAAATTGAACAAGTTTTGCGACAAGGATTAGGCATGCAACAAAGTGTGATGGTCGAAACCTTTCCACACCTCGAAGTTTTACTTGGAAAAACAGCCAAAAAATACAGAAAACCATCTTTTGTTTTTGAACATTGGTTTAATGAAGCTTTGATGAGTCTTGTGCGATGCGTACAATTGATTAATCCGAAAACACTTTTTTTTGTTGACGATTTACAATGGGCAGACAGCGCCTCGTTGAGGTTCTTTGAATACTGGTCAGGCCAAAAACGGACCCCAGAAATTCGTGTAATATTCACGCTTCGCGAAACGGAAAACAGACAAAATGAACTGGCAAAACGAACTTTCTACCGAAGAATTCAAGATTTTAATTTAGAAGAGCATAAATTGTCCGGTTTAAATCGAGATAATATAGAATGTTGGCTAAATGAAAGTTACGAAATCAACCCTGGGGTTAAGTCTAAATTTCACGAATTTATTTACCAAGTCACCAAAGGTAATCCGCTGTTTATAAGGTTGATCATTAATTTTTTGATGCGTGAAGAGGGGTTGTTTTATGATAAGGCAGAACAATCTTGGCAATTCAATCTATCGAGTGCGAAAAAACTCGATATGAACAAACGAATTGTGGAGTACATTCTGGATGAAATGGAAGGATTGTCTACTGAAGTTCTTGAACTATTGGGGATTGGTGCGGTGATAGGTTCAAGATGTACGGTTGCCTTATTAAGTGGGGTCACGGATTTGGCTTATTCTGAAGTAATGCGACGCTTAGCACCAGCTGTTGAGCTTGGGATTTTAGAGTTTTTAGGCGACGACAATGCATCAATCGGAAGCAGTAGTTATCGTTTTGTACACGACAAAATGCAAGACTCTGCCTATTCATTATTGTCCGAAGAGAAAAAACGATGGATTCACTTTTCGATTGGAAAATGTTATGCAAAAGCCCTTGGTTCAGCCGCTTCAGACAGAAATATTTACGACATCGTTGATCAATACAATAAATGTGTCAGTTATTTTACGACTGAAAACGAACGGATGACATTGGCACAGATGAATTTACAAGCTGGTAAAAAGGCGAAATCGGTGTCTGCATTTCAATTGGCCCTCGAGTATTTTAATTTGGTGATTCAATTAATAGAAGATCACAATGAATTCTGGGAAAAGCAAATCGTATTTGAAGTTTATCTAGAAGCCGGGGATGCTGCATTTTTGAAGAAAGATTTTGTTTCAAGCGTGATGTTTTACGAATCGGCCTTAAAATACGCATCAACCAAAATGGAAATGGCACAAGTACATTACCATTTTTTAAAAATGCATGTTTTGGTGAATGACCCTATTTCTGCATGGTCGAGTGGAGTAGAAGGATTGAATTTAATCGGGGTTAAATTTCCAAAAGAAATTAGCACCAGAAATTATCTGTGGGAACAATTTCGAGCCAAACGAAATTTAAAAACAATTTGTAGCGAACGCTGGCAAAATGTAGCATTTAGCGAAGATAAAACAGCCACATTGGCATTTTTGATTTTACAAGAGTTGCATGAAATCTCACGCTTGTACACCCAACGTCAAGCAGATATGATTGTTTATAAAGGAATTAATCTTTTGGTTGATACTGGCAAAAATCCTTTGGGTGTTTTTTCAATTTCGGCTTATGCGGCTAAAATTGGCCTAATATCTAGCGATGTTGAAAAAGGTAATGAACTGGTTAAATTGGCGATTTCATTTTCACAACATCAAGATGATGTCATTGTAAGTGGAAGAAGCATGCGCTTTGAATTTGGACAATTCGGTTTTCTTTTAGAGCATTCAAGAAGACATTTATATTCCTTAAATAAAGCTTTTGCCTTGTCAAAAGAAGCAGGTGATTATGGCACCGCTTGTGACACCGCTTTGTTGATCATTGAAAACAAATTGGTGATGGGCGATTCGATTGTAGATATTTCGAATCAATTGACGGATTTTGAGTTTTTTTTGACGCAAGAAGGCAATAATGAGGTCCGTTTTTGTGTCAAATCGATGGAATTAGCTTGTGAAATGTTGATTAATAAGGATGCTGACACATCCAGACGTTTACTTGATTTTTTGGAAGAAAACGAACGATTTGTGTCACCTGATAAACTCGAAAAAGCAAAAGTTATCTGTGAACTCAATAGTTTAATTAATCACCGTTCGAACCATTTTTTTAACGAAGCATGGTTTACGACCCTACAATTTAAACGATTAAGTTTAATCGAAGTAATGCGTATTTTTATTGCCATTGAAGGTATTTCAAGAAATGGATTAACGCAAAAAAAATATTGGTTGGCACGTCTTAAAAAGGCACGGGTATTTTTCAAAAAACGCATTGCCTCCAACGAAGGAAATACCGCAGTCTTGTTGGCTTTTATAAATGCAGTGATCGCACAATTTAAAGGAGAAAATCGCTTAGTTATCGCACATTACGACACAGCTATTCACTACGCAGATTTGTACGAATACGTTCACTTTAAGGGAATTTTGAATGAAAACATAGCAATTTTTTACCTAAATCATCAACGCATGGGGCAAGCGCTGGTGCATTTTAACGAAGCCATCCTTTGTTACGAAAAATGGGGCGCAACCTATAAAACA
>JADZFJ010000136.1 GCA_020849935.1 Crocinitomix sp.
AGAGTGGAAGATGGTGGAATTCCAGCGGTTATTGTCGAATCCTTTACCATGAGTCAACGAGCAAGTGTCAACGTACCATTTGATAAGGGAACAGAATTAAGAGCTCCATTTAATACCCCAAAATATCAAAATTACGGTGGTGTGTCTTTGTCGTTAGATAATAAGGAAATGTTTATTTGCGCATGTTCGGAAGTGCCTGCTCCTCAAAAAATTAATTGCGACATCTACCGTACCACATTTGTTCGCTCGGGTGCAGGAGGCTACGATTTTGTATGGACTGATTTAGAGAATTTAGGTACAAATATCAATACTCCTGATGGTTGGGAGGCCCAACCAACCCTTTCTCCTGATGGCAATACACTTTATTTTGCTAGTTGGAGAAATGGATCGCAATTAACCGATTTATTTTATTCAACGCGACAAGAAGATGGAACTTGGTCCTATGCCAAACCTGTTCCTGGTCCTATTAACTCTGCCGGACACGACAAAGGTGCTTTTATTCACCAAGACAGCGAAACCATGTATTTTGTGTCCGATTGTTCAGTAGAAAGACAAGGTGCTGGAGGTTCTGATATTTTTTACACCAGAAAAGATGAAAATGGTAACTGGACCGAACCCAAAAATATCGGTTATCCAATCAATACTTCTGGTAATGAGGTTGGTTTGGTGGTCTCCACAGATGGTCATTTAGCTTATTATACCTCACGAAATGCGGGATCAAAGGGGTATGACATTTATTATTTTGAATTGTACGAAGAAGCACGTCCACAAAAAGTTAAATTTTACAAAGGAACTGTGATGGACAATGCTGGCAAGCCGATTCAAGATGCGGTGGTTGAAATCACTTATAAAGACACAAAAGAAACAGTCGAGATAAAAATTAATGGGGACGATGGTAAATTTGCGGCGATTGTTAACGTAGATGAGGATCAACCACAAGATGTCATGTTAACGGTTAAAAAAGAAGGTCATTCGTTTGATACACAATTGCTTCAAGCAGAAGATTTAGCAGCCTCTGATGAAGTGTTTAGTACACCTGTGAAAATGGAAATTGACACGATTAAAGTCGGCAAAGCTTTTACGATTGATAATATTCTTTTTGCCACTGATTCATACGAATTATCCAGCGATTCTAAATTCATTTTGGATCAATTCACAAAATTTTTGCAAGAAAATCCTTCTGTAAATGTAACGATTCAAGGGCATACGGATGATGTTGGAGATGATGCAAGCAACAAACTATTGAGCGCAAATCGTGCCAAAGCGGTGTTAGATTATATTGTGCAGCAAGGAATTAAAGCGGATCGTTTAAAATCAGAAGGTTATGGCGAGGCAAAACCAAAAGTTCCAAACAATTCTGCGGCTAACAGAGCAACGAACAGAAGAACCGACTTTTTAATTACTGACTATTAGATGTTTGTCCAATCGAATTTGCTGATTGACCTAATTCCTTATTTTAAAGAAAAATTAGCAGCTCAATATTCCGAGCGTGAAATTGAAAATATTTTTTACTTAGTTGTCGAAGAAAAATATCAATTAAAACGGTTTGGTTTACGCGAACGTCAAGTACGATTATCTGAATCAGAACTTTTAACCTTTCGCAGTATTGTCAAACGTTTGGCAGTAGGGGAGCCCATCCAATATATTTTGGGTACTTCGTATTTTTTTGAGTTAAAAATTAAGGTAGATGCTTCTGTCTTAATTCCCCGCCCTGAAACCGAAGAACTCGTCGCATTGATTCTCCAAGAAAACAAACAAGCTGCGCGTGTCCTCGATATCGGAACAGGGAGTGGTTGTATTTCCATCGCCTTAAAAAAGAATCAACCCAACTTTTCAATCACAGCCATCGATCTTTCAACCTCGGCTTTGGCGCTAGCTAGACAATCGGCATTGGAAAACGAAGTTGAAATAACTTTTATCGAACAAGATGTTTTTTCAGACGACCTCTTGAACTTAAGAATCGTTGACATTATCGTCAGCAATCCGCCGTATGTTTTGGATTCAGACAAATCAGCAATGGCTACCAACGTTTTGTCATTCGAACCACATTTAGCGCTTTTTGTCGAAGATTCAGATCCCTTAAAATATTATCAAAGAATAATTGAGGCAGCAAAAAAAATGCTGTCTCCGAACGGCAAACTTTATTTCGAAATCCACGAAAAATTTGGAAACGAAATCAAGGACGTGCTGCAAATCGAAGGCTTCCAATCCATCGAGGTTTTCAAAGACCTCCAAGGAAAAGAGCGTATGGTTCGTGCCGTTTTAGGATAATCGTCTTAAATAAACGCTTGCGCGAACGTCCCACTTGTGCCCTAAGCTAAAACGTAGGTAAATAAAATCTTAAAGAATAAAAGTTGGTGCGAGTGTCCCGCTCGTGCCCTAAACTAAAAAGAAAGTAAATTCTTAAAAAAAATAAACGCTTGCGCGAGCGTCACGCTCGTGCCCTAAGCTAAAACGTAGATAAATAAAATCTAATATCTTAAAACAAAAGAAGGCCAGTCCTAAAACCAGCCTTCTTATTTTTTTATGCAATTAAAATTTAATCGATATTTTCAATTACCATCGCAGAAGCGCCACCACCACCATTACAAATTCCCGCAGCACCATATTTTCCACCATTTTGTTTCAAAACATTAATCAACGTCACAATAATTCGCGAACCAGAACTTCCAAGTGGGTGACCTAAAGCAACCGCACCACCATTTACATCCACTTTAGTTGGATTCAACCCAAGTTCTTTCATATTCGCCAATCCAACTACCGCAAAGGCTTGATTTA
>JADZFJ010000137.1 GCA_020849935.1 Crocinitomix sp.
GGAATTGTAGCCTTGATGCTCGAAGCAAATCCGTACCTATCTCCTTGGCAAGTTAAAATCTTACTAAAAGAAACCGCACGAGAAGATACATACACTGGCGAAATACCCGAATCAGGAAGTACCAAATGGGGATTTGGAAAAGTAAACGCTTATTTTGCGGTTGTCAGGGCTTTACAAACCACTGGCGTTTTAGACCTTGAAAAACCAATTCATTGGAAAATCTATCCAAATCCTACCAGCGAGATTTTGTACTTAAAAGATTTGCCAGCTGATGATTTTATGGTCCAATTGGTTGATTTGAATGGAAGGTTAATCACAGAATTAAAAAATCCCACCGAAATTAATGTCGAAAACCTAGCACCCGGCACCTACCTTATCCGTCTAATCCACGACAACAAAGTAGAGCAGCAAAAATTTATCGTTCAATAAATTGTCCGCTAATTCCTCTTCCAAATAATCGTAAATCGCCAATCTATTCCGGATGGCGCAAGCGTCCCGCTTGTGCCTTTAAATTAAACCTATATCTTAAAATTAGTATTACGGACGGCGCAAACGTCCCGCAAGTGTCGTTAGATTAAATCCGCGAGAATCCGCGTCATCAGCGTTCTATTGACTAAATTTTTTTTCACCACGGATTCACACAGATTTACACAGATTCCCCCCCTTTATTTTAATCTGTGAGAATCTGAGTTATCTGCGAAATCTGCGGGAGACAATTAAATTCTCAAGATACGTATATTAAATCCGCGAAAATCTGCTAAATCCGCTAAATCCGCTTTCTATTTAGTAGGTCTAATAATCATTCCGGATGGCGCGAGTGTCCCACTCGTGCCATAAATTAAACCTATATCCTACAATTAGTATTCCGGACGACGCAAACGTCCCACTCGTGTCGTTAGATTATTTTTTTCACCACGGATTCACACAGATTTACACAGATTTCTTCCCCCATCGTTTTAATCTGTGAGAATCTGAGTTATCTGTGGTGCATATTTTTTTCACCACGGATTTACAACGATTTACACAGATTCCCCCCCCCTTTATTTTAATCTGTGAGAATCTGCGTTATCTGCGAAATCTGCGGGAGACAATTAAATTCTCAAGATACTTATATTAAATCCGCGAAAATCTGCCCCAAACATCAACCAAATCTTAAGAAAAAAACACCACAACGTATTGTTTGCTAATTTTTTATTAAATTTAGCTTAAATGCAATCATTATGAAACACCTCGTCTTCGGCATCCTCCTGCTAATTGGCCTTAAAAGTCACGCTCAAAGTTTTTTCGATGTTTCAATCGTTCACAAAGTTGAGATAAATTTTTTTGACGAAAATTGGGATCATCTTTTAGATTCGTTAGCGAGTTTAGGAATTGGAACTGGAAGTGGCTCGGAAAGCATCCTCGCTGAGGTGATTATTAACGAAACAGTTTTTGATAGTTGCGGAGTGCGTTACAAAGGAAATAGTTCGATGGATACCACCAGCAATAAAAATCCATTTAACATCGATTTAAATTACACGATTGGTTCGCAAGAGTATCAAGGAAAAAAGAAAATTAAATTAGCCAATTGTTTTTCCGATCCAAGTATGATTCGCGAGGCATTGTCCTATGAAATCAGCAATTATTACATGAATGCGCCCCGCGCGAGTTTTGTTGAATTATACATTAACGGTGAATACCGTGGAATTTACACCAATACCGAATCAGTAGATGATGAGTTTTTGAACGAACATTACGGAGACAATAACAATCCATTTTTTAAGTGCGACCCTGTGACCTTTGATTTGGGAGGCGATAATTCAAATTTGGCGTATTTGCCTGATTCAATGGATTATGAAGTTCAGTATGACATGAAATCTGATTACGGTTTGTCGGATTTACAGGAGCTCTGTTACCAGCTCGAATTTGAACCAGAAACCATTGAGGATTATTTGGATGTGGATCGTGCGCTGTGGTTTTTAGCAGTGAGTAGTGCTTTGGTGCATAATGATGGCTATACCGCATTTGGACATAATTATTATGTCTATAAAATGGAAAATGGCCAATGGAGTATTGTAATTTGGGATGTTAACATGTCTTTTGGAGGTTTGTTGTGGAACGGAACCAACCTCCTTCCGCTGGGAGCAGTTGCATTACAAGAACAAGATCCTTATTTACACCAAGACAATCCTGATTTACGTCCGTTAATTGGGCGATTATTGGCAAATCCGCGGTATCGAAAAATGTACACGGCGCATTTTAAAACGATTACGGAAGAAAATTTAAGTAACGGCTATTATTTAGAACGTGCCGAATTTATGCACGATTTGATAAGTGAATCCGTCGAAACAGAACCTTATTCGCATTATTCGTTTGAGGATTTTAACACGAATTTATATGAGAATGTGGGGGGTTGGTTTGACCTTCGCCCAGGAATTGAAGCCTTGATTGAACCACGAGTTGATTATTTAGAAGGCTTGCCTGAATTTGAAGTAACACAACCAACCATTGGAGGTTTATTCGTGAGTGATGTCACCCCAGAACCATATACCAGTGTCAATTTTACAGCAACGGTTTCGGATGCGAATTTTGTTCAAATAGCTTATCGATATAATCAATACGACCGATTTATGACCGCACCCATGTTTGATGATGGTTTGCACGGTGATGGGGCGGCAGGTGATGGGGTTTATGGGGTCGATATTACGATTTTATCCACCGATTTACAGTATTATTTTTACGCGGAAAATCCAGTAGCCGGAAAATTTTCACCTGTGCGTGCCGCCCATGAATATTACATCTTATCACCTCAAAAAGGGTTAGTCATCAACGAAATATCTGCAAATAATGCAAGCATTGCGATGGACGAGGCAGGGCAATATGAAGATTGGATTGAGTTGTACAATAATTCGACGGAAAACATTGATTTGTTGGGTTATTATTTGTCTGACGATTTGGGAGAATTGACCAAATGGGCTTTTCCAGAAGTGAGTATTGCTCCAAATTCTTATTTAATTGTATGGGCTGATAATGATGCGATGGTTGGAACAGAACTCCATGCAAACTTTCAATTATCTAATAGTGGTGAAGTGTTAACACTAAGTAATCCTTCCGAACAAATAGTGGATCAAATCGATTTTCCAGAACAATTTGAGGATTTAACCTACGGTCGGTTTGAAAATGGGACAGGTTTGTTTACCTATCTTTATCCTACTTTTAACGCCGAAAATACCGAACCTGTTGGAGTGGAAGAAGCAGCTAAAGACGAATTGACGTGGAAAATTTATCCAAACCCTGCTTCGGAGGTGATTCAAATTAATTATTCGAATCCTCAATCTACCATTCTCCGAATTTTTGATGTGAATGGAAAATTGGTCCTAGAAAATTCCATCGAATCACAAACTAATTTTTCAATTTCCGTTGGACACTTAACAAATGGCATCTATTTTGTTACGGACACAGAAGGACGTTTCTTTAAGTTGATGGTGAATTAATTGGTGAAGTTCCCCAAAATCATTTATCGAAACCCAAATTTAATCGCATGAAAATAAGTAATTTTAAAACATTAACTAAAAATTAACACAAATTAGTTGTTTAAACATATATATTTGAAACAACATAAAAACACACACATGAAA
>JADZFJ010000138.1 GCA_020849935.1 Crocinitomix sp.
CATTTTGGACGAAATTTTGAAGGGCACCAACAGCAAGGACAAAGAAGAGGGTTCTAAAAAATTTGTACAGAAATTGGTTTCTACACAATCATCAGGAATAATTGCGACCCACGATTTAAGTTTGTGTGAGCTGTCTAAAGAGCTAACCCAAATTAAGAATTACTATTTCGATGCGGAGATCGTAAACGATGAATTATATTTTGATTATCGATTTAAAAATGGAATTTGCCAAAATATGAACGCTTCCTTTTTATTAAGAAAAATGGAGATTGTCTAATCTTAAGGGCACAAAAAAAGCCATTCTTTACGAACAGCTTTTTTTAATGATTGATTACAAAACTTGATTAGCCTTTCGGTCCTAATACATTAGCTTTAATTTCTAGTACCGTCGAAGCTGGATTGGTGTTTGCGATAACCGTAACTTGTTTTGTTACAGGAGTTCCTTGCTGACCTTCTTTTGGTGAAAAGATAACATCCAATTCACCGATTTGACCTGGCAAAATAGCTTCTTCTGGTTTGTTAGGAACTGTACATCCACAAGACGCAGTAGCGCTTTCAATAATTAAAGGCAAGGTTCCAGTATTTTTAAATTTAAACGTAAAAAGATTTTCACTCGGAAATTTTACATCCCCAAAATCGTGAACCATTTCCATAAATTGAATTGAGGTTTCTCCTTGAGCTTTATTTGGATTCGTCACTTCTTGTCCAAATTCGGAAACTCCTTCTTCAGGATTGGTGGTTGCAACGATTGAATTTAAACTATCTTCATTTGATGCTTCGTCCCCATTTCCTCCACTACATGCGATTAACGCTAAAAAACCTGTTGCTACTAAATATGCTTTCATCTTTTATAAATTTTAAACAAAATTAATAATCTAATCCTAATTGTGATATGGTTTTACCTTCTATTAATTCTAAGGCACGAATAAATATTTCATTTTCCGTTTCGTTAAAGATAGGATAAAATTTAGACGACTCGAATAAATTTGAAGCAATTCGTGCTTTAATTAAGGTTGTAATCAGTTTTTTAGATGTTTGGTAATCCGTTTCGTTATATTCGATTTCTTCGGTTTTAGCCAGTGCCCAAAATTCATCCATCACCGCACCTTCAACTTTGAAATTTTTTCTAAAATCTTCGAAGTTTGGATATTGTTTTTTCAAACTTTCACGATTTTGGTCAACATAAGAAACTGTGAATGTATTGATTACACCAGCTCTGTTGATGTCTTTGTAAAGATCCGAAAATTCAGTGGTGTCCAAGGGAACAAAAAAGTCTGGCATAATTCCACCGCCACCATAAACGGTACGTTTCAATTTTAAGGTTTCAAAACGCAACGAATCTGGCAATTTAATACTGTCTTGGTGCATTAATTCTCCGTTTAAGTAGCGATTCATATAATCATCGCGGTAAGCATCTACACCATCTTCATAAGGTTTTTGGATAAAACGACCTGAAGGAGTGAAATAGCGCGCAATGGTAATTCTAATTTCTGAGCCATCTGATAATTTATACGGACGTTGAACCAATCCTTTGCCATAACTTCTTCGCCCTATAATCAATGCACGATCCCAATCTTGCAAAGCACCTGAAACAATTTCAGAAGCAGATGCCGAATTTTCGTCGATTAATACGACAAGTTTCCCTTTTTCAAATGATCCTTTTTTATCAGGATTGTACGGTTTACCACGACTATCGACATCATTTGCAATTAAATCGGTTCGTGGTTGTGCACGTCCTTCTGAATACACAATTAATTTGTCGTTCGATAAAAATTCGTCCGCCATGATTTTTGCCACATCCAATAATCCACCGCCATTACCTTGTAAATCAAGAATTAGATTTTTCATTCCTTCTGATTTCAACCTGTTGATCGCCTCCACTAATTCGGCTGGGGTAGTGCGCGCAAAAGTGGTGACTTTAATATAACCGGTGGTTTCAGACGCCATATAAGCACTCGCCACGCTGTAGATCGGAATTTTATCACGTCGTACATCAAAATCGAGGATCTCTTTTTCTCCTTTTCGTTTGATACTTAGAACAACCAAGGTGTTTTTTTCGCCCATTAATCGTTCCCGCACTCCAGATGTTTCTAGACCAACACCAGCGATGTTTTCGTCATTTACTTTCAAAATTTTATCACCTGCACGGACACCGACTTTTTCGCAAGGCCCCCCTTCGATGGTATTAATGACTGTCAAGGTGTCATCGATAATTTGAAATTGAATACCAACCCCAACAAAACTTCCGTTGATTTTGTCGTTGGTTTCATCCACCTCTTCTTTAGGAATTAAATAAGTATGCGGATCTAATTCCTTTAACATAGCTACGATTGCCGCATCTGTAATTTTTGCTCCATCAAATTCATCTACATAATTTGATTGTAAATAGCCAAATACTTCCTCAAATTTTAAAGTTGTTTGGGTTTTATCTTCTTGTCCATTCACAACAAATGTGAATCCTAAAAGTGAAATTAAAAGAATCTTTCTCATTTATATTAGTTGTTTTATAAAGTACATCTTCACCTTATCCGTTAAATTCTCAACCCTATAGTTCAATGTAGTCTTAGAGGTTACGAATTTACTAAAAATTAAGTTCGATCCACAGCTATTCGGACAAGAATTGTGCCTTTATGGATAAACGTATTTTTTTGCGGATAAATGGAAACATTTAATTGGCGATTGAACCTCAGAAAATAGTTAATTGGATGCGGTTAATAAATTGAAAATGATCTTTGCCTGCTTTTATTTTTTTTAGGCGAATTATAAATTAATTTTGTGGCATGAATTTTAAAAGTTGGTTTAAAGTATTTTTTTTGGTGACAGGAGGCTTTTTTATAGGTGCTTGTTCGCAGGAAAATGCTGTTGAACCAAGTGTGTACCATTGGGAAACAAATTTTGACTTAACCGAGGAAGAGAATTTATTTTTGGATGAGCATAAAATTGAACGCATTTATGCCAAATATTTTGATCTCAAAGTGTTGCCATCCAACGAAATTGGGCCGGTTGCATCCATCAATTTTATACAAACGCCCAAACAAGAAATAATTCCAGTGGTGTACATAACCACCGATGTTTTTACCACAATTGATTCGACAGAAATTGAAGATTTGGCCGAAAAAACATACACTAAAATCAAAAAACTGCACCCCGTTGCGGAAATTAATGAAATTCAGATTGATTGCGATTGGATGGAAAGTATTCGCGACAAGTATTTTTATTTTTTAGAAGAATTAAAGAAAAAAATGGGGGATGCTGAATTGTCAGTTACGGTTAGATTGTATCAGTATAAATACCCTAAATTAGCTGGGGTTCCACCAGTGGACAAAGGGGTGTTGATGTATTACAATATGGGCGAATTACGAGCGTATCAGGAAACGAATTCCATTTTAAACAACGAAATTGGGAAACAATACCTTGGTTTTGGGGAATATCCTCTTCCGTTAGATTTTGCTTTGCCTAATTTTTCATGGGCCTTGGTTTTTCGTTATGGGCAATTTAATTACATTTCGACACGGATTACCGCCAATGATTTAACAGACACCACCGCATTTAAACAGGCAGAAAATGGTTATTTTGTGGTGCAACAAGACACCGTAATTGGCAACGATTTACTGCGATATGGGGACGAAATTCGAATGGAAACGTGCACAGAAAAGGACTTGATTCAAGCGGCGGAGCTTTTGAAAAATGAAAAAAATAAAACCAATAATAGGCTTATAATTTACGATTTAAAACCAAATTTATACCATGAAAACGATAAAATTAGTCGTGTTTTTACTGCTTTTAATTAGTGCAACTACTAATTCAAAAGCTTGTTCTTATTATCCTTACGGAGAGGATATTAGATTTAGTTTGTTCAGTTCGAATATTGCCGA
>JADZFJ010000139.1 GCA_020849935.1 Crocinitomix sp.
AATTGAATAAAATTAACCAAATGAACTATAAACTATTTTTAATCAATATGTGTCTAATAGGATTTGGCACATCTACATTTGCTCAAGCCGACAATAAGTGGAGTTTAAGGTTGATGAATTATGTAAATTTTTCAAGTTCACTACCTGAAGCTGACAATCCATCGCATATTTATTTTCAAGGAATAAATACCTACAGCGTTTCTAATAGTTCAGGAATTTCTGTCGTATGTGCAGTCAAGGACAAGCTCAAATTAGGGATTGGTTTAAATTTTGCAATTGTTGGCGATCGATCCTTGCTTTATCCAGCGGATCCAATGCGTGGATTTCTTTATCCAAGAAAATATCAAACAAGAGTTTACAACCTCGAAAATCCTATTTTTATGGAATATTTATTTGGCGAGAAATTTTTTGGACATCTTGGCTTCAGCAATTATTATGGATTAGAAAGAAATTTAAAAATAATAATTGAAGACAATGGAATTCCTCAAAGCGTCGAATTACCGATAGAACCAAAAACCTTTGGCGATAATTTTGATTTTTCAATTAATCTTGGTTTCGGGTATTTAAAAAATATCAACAAAAATTCATTGATTTTGATGCCTTAGGCCCAATTCTACCTTCGAAAAATTGATGAAATTACAGCAACCTTGGCAAATAATCTACCTTAGCGTAATTTTTATTCTGTCGGTCTTCAATTGAGCTATAATTTTAATAGAAAAAATTAATTAATCTTCCATCAATCAATCCCATCCAATTGTCCAGTGGGCAATAATTGATCGATTAAATTATGATGAGCTAAAAATTTGAAAAGGTATTTTCCAAAGGCATGGCTAAACTTTCCACTAAAAACCAATTCATCGCCCGAATAAATCGTCATGTTTCTGGTAAGGGTAGAGATTTCGGTGAGAATTAACGGTTCGTCTTTGGCGTAAAGCGAGTAGGAGAGGTTGTGGTGGGTAAGCAAGGCCCTTCCTTCCGAAAAGGTCGAAACTTTGCCCCAATGTTTGATGAATTTCTTTTTTTCCTCTTCAGTCAATTTAATAAATGCAATTTCAGTGGTACTTGGCGATTCGCCTTCCATGGTCATTTCTAAAGAAATACAATCTTCAATGAGTAGCGTAATACTGTCAATTTCTAAAGGACGAATCCTTTCTTTTGGGTATTCAGTACTCAATAAATTGAATGTAATAAATATGGCTAAAAAGATAATTATCAAATAAATAGAACGATTCATTTGAAACTAAAATTTAACAAGATCTAACGTGCGAATTTTATTAAACATCTCCAAACACACCCAAGCATCCGTTGCGGCATACACCAATTGTTTTTCATGTAAAACAGGAGCTTCCCAATTGGAAACTTGTGCATTTTTTGAAATTCTGAAGCCTAAAATAATGGCGGCCAATTTTCTTAACCCATTCGCCTCAATATCCAACGAGTTTACAAGTTGGTTGAGTTCTATGAAGCCCGCAGGTTCGAATGGGGTAATGCGTTGTAAAAAGATCAGATCGTCTCTTAAACCAACGCCTAGCTTTTTAATTTCATCATTTTCAAAAAAATCGATGATTTCTTTGGTGAGACCAGTTAAATGAATGCGCACTAGAAAAACTTGACCCGGAATCGCAATTTGCAATAAAGAAACCTTATTGCTTTCACCGCGAACAAAAACTGGCTTAGTTTCGGTGTCAAAACCTACAAAAGTATGTTGATTAATCGCCTCAAAAGCGGCTGCAATTTGAGAAAGTTGATCAATGATCACAATTTCGCCTTCAAACTTTCCAAGCGGCAATAAATTGATGTCTTCTTTTGAAATATTTTGCGCAAACATTAAGATAAAAATGATGAAGTTAAAAATAAAAGTGAATCAAGCACAGTTAGGCACCTAGATTTTTAAATAAACGGCACTGATCTGAAACATTTTGTCAAAAAAAAGACCGAATTCAAGTGTGATTCGGTCTTTCTAATCATTTAATTTTCTCCTAAGTTAGCATTCCACCACAAACATTAATGGTTTGTCCTGTCACATACGCCGATAAATCAGACGCTAAGAAAACAGTCACATTCGCCACATCTTCTGGCGTTCCACCACGTTTCATAGGAATATTGTCTCTCCATCCTTGAACAACAGCAGGATCTAAAGCTGCGGTCATTTCTGTTTCGATGAATCCTGGTGCAATCGCATTACAACGAATGTCTCTTGAACCTAATTCTTGTGCGATAGATTTTGTAAAACCGATCATCCCTGCTTTTGAAGCCGAATAGTTTGCTTGTCCTGCATTTCCAGAAACACCAACTACCGAACTCATATTTATAATAGAACCTTTACGCGCTTTTAACATTGGTCGTAGCACCGCTTTTGTCAAGTTAAATGCCGATTTTAGGTTGGTGTTCATGACATCATCCCATTGTTGTTCAGTCATTCGCATTAAAAGGTTGTCTTGGGTGATTCCGGCGTTATTTACCAAAATATCAATCTTCCCAAATGTCTCTAAAACATCGTCAGCCAATTTTTGCGCAGCATCAAAATCCGAAGCGTTGGATTTAAACCCTTTCGCTGTTCCTCCGTTTTGCGTCAATTCAACTTCAAGTGCTTTTGCTTTTTCGTCCGACGAAAGGTATGTAAAAGCCACTGTTGCACCTTGTGCGATAAACGTCTCAGCAATTGCTTTTCCAATGCCTCGTGAAGCACCTGTGATAATTGCTACTTTGCCGTCTAATAATCCCATAATTTGTTTTTTTAGAAGTTAAATATACTATTATTTTATTGGTTTCAAAAAAAAATCCCGTCCGATCAAAAAAGAAGGGACGGGATTTTAAGTGTTTTTAAAAATTTATTCTTCTGGTTTAGGAGCCACCAAAATTCGGCCACAATGCTCACAAACAATTAGTTTCTTACGTGCAGCAATGTCCAATTGACGTTGTGCAGGGATTTGATTAAAACATCCACCGCAAGAATCACGTTCAACTGTAACCACAGCCAAGCCATTTTTTGAATTATTTCTTAAACGATCGTAAGCAATTACTAAACGCTCTTCGATATCTTTTCTAGCTTTTTCAGATCGTTTTAACAATCTTTCTTCTTCTTTTTCTGTTTCTGCTGAAATTTCTTCCAATTCTTTTTTCTTGATAGAAAGATCTGAAGCGCGTTCTGCTAATTTTTCTTTTGAAGCAACAATCGTTTCTTCTTTGTGCGCAATTTTCGCTTTTGATTCGTTGATTTTCTTCTCAGAAAGTTCAATTTCTAACCCTTGGTATTCGATTTCTTTTGAAATTGAATCGTATTCACGGTTATTCCGTACATTTTTTTGTTGTTCGGTATATTTTTTAATCGCCGCTTTCGAATCTTTGATCATGTTTTTACGATCATTGATGCTGGTTTCCAACTCTTTTAACTCATCTTCCA
>JADZFJ010000140.1 GCA_020849935.1 Crocinitomix sp.
GGATTGGAACATATTCATTTTTTAGAAGAAAAATTTCCGACCGTTAGTCATTATTCCATTAATCTAACCTCCAGTTTTGATACCTTGCGAGGAGCCTTACCAACCGAAGCACAAAATCATGGTCTTTCCATGGCGAATACGCGCGCACGCTTGCGTATGTCCACACTTTATGCTGTGGGACAAGCAAATGGTTTATTGGTAGCAGGCACTGGAAATAAAGTGGAAGATTTTGGCGTTGGTTTTTATACGAAATATGGTGATGGTGGTGTCGATTTAAGTCCCATCGCTGATTTAACAAAAACCGATATTTTTTCACTAGCGAAATGTTTAGGGGTGGTTACATCGATTCAGAACGCCACGCCAACCGATGGTCTTTGGCCAGATGAACGCACGGATGAAGGTCAAATTGGAGCGACTTATCCAGAACTAGAATGGGCCATGGAATTTAATTCGAATGAGGCTGCAAGTGAAGAGTTTTTGGATCCTCGCCAACGTGAAGTATTAGCGATTTATCGAAAATTAAACGCTGCCAATAAACACAAAATGATTCCGATTCCTGTTTGCCTGATTCCAGACGAATTAAAAACCTCAGTTCGACTCTAAATTACCATCCAGAATTATTAAAATTTAATGGATTACCCATTTACTTTGGATTTCGAAATAGACAAGTTAAAATCGAATTGACGTTAAAAGGAATTTAAACTATCTCATCACATTTACATGCCCCACTTCGGTATGTCTTTCATCTGTGGTTAAATCACCAAAATCCAATTTCCAAACATAAACTCCCGCTGGCACAAACCCATTATCTCCCTACATTCCATTCCACCCATAGCTTTCGTTAAACGATTCAAAAAGAATTTCGCCATATCGATTATAGACGGTGAAGTGGTAATCATAAACATCAAGCCCTGCCGAAAAAACAGGTTTAAAACTTTCCTTTTCAGGTGAAAACGAATTCGGAATGTAATAGATACTCGCCCCTTTAACATTCACCATTTCTTCCGTCGTATCCACACAACCAAATTCAGAGGCTGCAAAAAGTTTGACGGTATACGTTCCTCCATACTCAAATGGAAAAGCGTGAGTTGGATTAACTCCAGCAATAATTGGAGAGCCATCGTCAAAATCCCAAGTATAGGAAGAAGCGCCAGAAGATGTATTGTTCATCGTTGTAATCGCATTGTAAGAAACTAATTCAGATGGATTAGGCGTAAAGGATGCTTCTGGATAAGGCGTTACATCGAAACTGAAAGTAAAGTCGTTGTCGCTGGTTACTTCGTCTTCGTATCCATTTGGAGATTCTATGCCTAAAAGCATCGTGTAAGATCCCATTGGAAGACTTGTCACAGGCAAAGAAATTGTTGTCGAACCATCTACCAAAACCAAACCTGTCCATTCAATTGTTTCAGTCAACACACCATCAAGATATACCAAAACATCAAAACTTGTCAAATTTTCATTCCCATTGTTAATGATGGATAATTCTCTGAAAATCGGCCCATTTTCGCAGGTGGCTGAAATATCACCAGCAGTAATTTGAACATCCATTTCCGTCAAATCACACCCTTCTAAACACGGCGCAGCTTCGATATTTGAAATCATATATTCTGCAGGTTGAGGCCCAAAACCAAATCCTAAATTAATACCAACTCCCGTTAAATGACAATAGCTCATGACCGTTCCACCATCCACAGGTAAAGTACCCGCACAACCTTCGTCAAAACCAGCATCAGGACCACATCCATCGATCGCTGTCATATCTCCATTCCAAAAACACGCATGGGTGTGTGGTGATCCCATATTGTGTCCCATTTCGTGAGAAACAACTTCCACCGACCAAGAGTAAACTGGTATTGGCGAAAACCCTAATTCGATTCCACTTACCGCTTTTCGAATAGCTTGATCAGGATTACAAAATACATTAACATAGGCCAAACCACCGCCAGCACTGTTAGTCACCAAATGCCCTAAATCACCATCCCAAACCACCGTTGTTGTTCCAAAAAGTCCTAATAAAATTCCTGTGTCGCCAATTAAATAATAAGGACTTACCTCATCCCACACTTTAATGTCCGACAAAAAGACAGTCATATCTTCGATTTGATACAAGAGTTGGATTTCGTTGAACAAAGCGGTCATATAATCAGCTGCTTCAATCACACCACCTTTTGCCAAAAAAATATCGTAATCAACTTCAAAATAAATTCCGGAACAATCGTCATAAATCGCGCGATCATCACGACCAGCGTCTATTCGTTCGATCGCTGCATCATCGGTATCACAACGAAAATTATTACGTCCATTTAAAGACGATTCAGGATAAAAAACGTAAAATTCGGATCCTTCTATTTTCCCCAAGTTAACGTCCCCAATCCCAAGAATAGAACCAATTCCAATCACTTCATTGTTTAGAATACTTAGGGCAAAATGCGAACCGTGATGTCCTTCAAAATCGCCTTGATAATAAACACTTTTTGAAGCCGCGCTCATTAAAAGGTCGTTACCAGAAGCAGTTCTAATGGTTAGGTCTTTTTTAAACAATTGGGCTTTGTGAAGATTCAAGGTCAAAAAATCACCATTAAAAGGAATTTTTAACACCAATGAACTTGGATGTGTCTCCAATAAATCATTCCAAGTAGTGGTATTTAACTCCAGAAAAGTGTGATCGCCTATCAAGCCTAATTCAGTGAGCGTGAATTCAGTAGAGGCCATTTGAGAAAACAAATTCCTTTCTGTTTGTGCCTTCAAATTCAATTGAAGAAAAACAAGCAGGACTGTGAAAATTAAAAATTTCATTCTATAAATTAATTTCATGAGGTAAACAGAGAACGAAAAGAAAGCGCGTTAGTTGCCTTAATTTCGAAGGATAACATAAGTTTAATATCCACCGAACATATAGATTAAACCGAGTGAAAATAAACTGCGATCTGCTTTGGTATAAATACGGTTAGGAAAGGCATTGATGCTCGGTTCGTTTAAACCATAGGTGTATGCCAATTTCGCCTCTACCACATGATCTTGCAAAGGAAATTGTAAGCCAGCAACGATTTGTGGGCCAATTACATTTCCATCGCCAAAACCAGGAATTTTAGTGTAGGCGAACGATCCTCCCACGCCAATAAATCCGCCAAAATAATCTAAATCACCGTAAAAAAATTCGGCCAACAAAGGAATTTCAGCACTTAAATAACCACTTCCTTCACCTTTAGGATAAAGTCCAATAAACGGATAAGTTGCCAATGATAAAGTCAAGTCACGATTAATATTGAAACCTAAACTGGCCTTGTACACGAATCCGGGCGTAACCGTTGTTAAAACTGGATAATTTAACCCTGTATTGTCGGTATAGGCTTCTTTAAAACTGAAAATATTTGCTTGGAAACCCACACCATGCTTAAAACTTTGAGCCAACGAATTTATACTTGGCAAAAGACTTAAAAGTAAGAGAACTAAGATTGATTTGATTGCTTTCATCGCTTCAACGTTTTGTATTAACATGATTAATTCCCTTCAGGGGCTAATCGCAAAACAATTCCATCAATGGCGTCTGATATGTGAATTTGACAACCCAAACGGCTATTTTTTTCTACAAAAAATGCTTCGTCCAACATGTTTAATTCACTATCGTTTTGTTCAGGTAGCTCGGTATCAGATTCAAGATAACACTGACACGTAGCACACATGGCCATGCCGCCGCATCTCCCTTCCACTGGCAATTCATAAGATCTACATAATTCCATGATATTCATGTTCATGTCGGTTGGAGCTTCCAAATCATGTTGAACCCCCTCGCGATCAATGATATGAACCATTATCATATTATCAGCCATACGTCAATTTTTTTACAAATTTAGTTTAGATTCTTCATCAAAACTGCTGAAAACGTGATATTTTTTTTGTGCTAAAGATTTTATGGTGAAATCGGCTTGCTAAAAATCGATAAAGAGCTCGTTAATTCACTAAAGATTCTCCTGTCATTTCTTTCGGTTGCTCGATTTTAAGCAATTTCAAAATGGTTGGTGCAACATCTTGTAAACTTCCGTTTTTAATGGATTTCACTTCATCATCTAGCACAATCACCGGCACAGGGTTCATGGAATGTGCTGTGTTTGGACTGCCGTCGGGATTAATTGCAAAATCGGAATTTCCATGATCGGCAATAATAATAAATGAATACCCCAGTTTTTGTCCGGTCGTAACTACTTCCTTCACACAACCATCAACGGTTTCAGCAGCTTTTAAAATTGCGTTATAAACACCCGTATGTCCAACCATGTCAGTGTTTGCGAAATTCAAACAGATAAAATCAGGACTTGCATGGTTCATTTCATAACAAACGGCGTCTCGAATTTCTAAAGCACTCATTTCAGGCTTTAAATCATACGTTGAAACCGCAGGAGATTGAATCATGATTCGATTTTCACCCTCAAATTGTTTTTCTCTTCCTCCTGAAAAGAAGAAACTTACGTGGGGATATTTTTCTGTTTCTGCAATACGAAGTTGATTTAATCCAGCCTTGGCAACCACTTCGCCCAAGGTGTTAATTAGATTGTCTTTTTCAAAAACTACACGAACGTTTTGAAAGGTTTTATCATAATTCGTCATGGTGATATAGGAAAGATCTAATTTTTTCATTTCAAAATCAGGAAAATCCTTTTGCGTTAAAACCGTGGTAATTTCTCTGCATCGATCGGTTCTAAAATTAAAACAAATCACCGCATCTCCATTTTGAATCGTTGCAGTTGGTTGACCGTTGAATCCAATCACTTTGGGTGTGATAAACTCGTCTGTTACATTTTTTGAATAAGAATCTTTGATTGCCTCAATGCTTGAATTAAAAAAATCACCTTTTGCAGCAGTTAAACAATCATAAGCCAATTTTATTCGCTCCCATCTATTATCACGGTCCATCGCGTAATAACGCCCAATTACTGTCGCGATTTTTACATTAGTATTGGCGATTTTTTCCTCAAGTGCTTCAAGGTGACCCAAACCAGTGGTTGGGTTACAATCTCGTCCGTCGGTAAATGCGTGAATAAAGACATTTTTCAATTCAAATTTTTCTGCTAAATCGCATAAAGCAAAAAGATGATCGAGCGAAGAATGAACTCCTCCTGTCGAAACAAGTCCCATAAAATGAAGCGCTTGACCTGTTTTTTTTGCTTCTTCAAAGACCTTAACTAATACTTCATTTTGATGAAATTCGCCTTCTCGAATAGCCTTATTGATGCGTGTTAATTCTTGATAAACCACTCTACCCGCGCCAATATTTAAATGTCCAACTTCCGAATTTCCCATTTGACCGTCAGGCAATCCAACTTGTTCGCCAAAAGTGATCAATTCGGCATTCGGAGCTGTTTTTTCTAAATGATCTATGAATGGGGTATTGGCATTAAAAATACCATCAGAAATCGAGTGGTCGCCATGTCCCCAACCATCTAAAATTAATAAAGCTACTTTCTTTTTCATTTTTTAAAGTGTATTGATACGATCAAACCATTAGGCGAATTCTCGGTTAAATTAATTTGTCCATTGTGCTTTTTCACTAAAAAGTTGACAATATATAAACCTAATCCGGTGCCCTTTGATTTTCGTGTCATTTCATTTTCTTCTCGGTAAAACTTCGAAAATACCCGTGTTCGTTTCTTTTTATCAATTCCTGATCCTTGGTCCAAAATGGTCAAAACCACCTCCTGTTTGTTTTCTTCTAATCGCACAGTAATGGTACTTCCGGCAGGACTATATTTCGCTGCATTCTCAATTAGATTAACAAAGATACTTTCAAATCCTAAATGATCCACCTCAAATGTCACTTCTGCTAAATTTGTAGAAATTTTATGGTCTTTAAGGATTGATTTTTCTAACAAGGAAAGCTTTTCGGAGATAAATTCCTTTAGATTTAAGGGAGCTTTGTAAAGAAAATAGTTGTTGTTTTCAATGCTTCGGGTTAGCAATAAATTATTGACCAAACTATCCAAACGATTTATCTCCAATAAAGAACGATCATAAATTTCTTCCCTTTTTTCAGGAGAAAGTTCTCTTTTTTGTAGGGTTTGTAGAAATAATTTTACGGAAGATATGGGCGTTTTTAATTCGTGGGTAACAGAAAGCACAAAATTTTCTTGCTGTTGATTCAACTCCCTTTCTTGTTTAAATGCCCTTAAGAGAATACTTACCCCAATAATCAAAATCACAAAAAACACCGATCCTTCGCCCAAAAGCATGATGGTCTTTTTTTGTAAAATCGTATCATCTACATATAATTGATTGTACAATCTGTAAATAAGAAAAAGCCACCAACCAAATTGTAAGGTGACGTAAATAACAAGAAGGTAAAGTATGAAGACTGGATTTTTAAATCGTCTGTTGAGCATAGGGCTTGTGGCTTTGACCCAACTTAATGTTGAATCGCCAATTTATGGATCGTTTGATTCAACTGATTTGTCACCCTCACTAAATAAGCCCCTTCACTCAGGTAATTAGTTGCCACCATCATTTGGTTATTCGAAACTAGTTCTTGGTGAACCACTTCACCTAACATATTAACGATTTCCACCTTTGATCCAAGTTCAATTCCTTTTATTATGAACGATTCATTTGCTGGATTAGGGAAAATTAAAATTGAATTTTGAGTTTCATTAATCCCAACATCATCCAAAGTAACACTAATCATTACCGAATCGACATTGCATGGCCCATAGGCGTAAAACCAAACCTCGTAGGTCCCAAGCTCATCATAAGTATGTTCAGTCACGAGGATATTTCCTTCAAAATTACCATCCCCGAAATCCCACGAAACAGAATCTGCTAATGCAACGGCACCTGTAAAAGAACCCGTTAAACCATCCGAACTCCCAGAGGCACTTAGCACCACCGAATCTCTCACAAAAATTTCTTTCGACAACTCAACAGCACACGTAAAATCTGCAAAATCGTGGCGGCGAATCGAATCCGTCAACGTCACTGTATAAGTACCTGAATTAGTATAGGTATGACATAAAAATTCCAAATCTGCATTTTGGAACCCATCATCCCAAGTCCACAAAATTTTACCTAAAGGAGTGGCATGAAAACGGTTATAATGAGGATCCGAAAAATTAGGGACTTGATCATAAGTAACACAGGCTGCACTCACTTCGTTTGGACAAATACTGTCTTCAGACAAACTAAAATCATTGTGAAGCGGATAACTAACCAAGGCGTTAATTAAATAATCAAGGTCGTAAATAGGTCCAAAAACAGGTAAAGTTGCATACCATCCTGTATAAATTGGTGCCACTGGATTATTGTAATAAGCAAAAGAAATCCCTTCTCCTCCTCCATCACCGTCCGGCGCTGAATTGGTAATAATTTTTAATGAATCATTGGTGGAGGTATAAAGTGCTACAATATAATCTTCGGTCACTAAAACAGGTTCATCAAAATAGCTATTCACCTCAATTTCTGGCAATAAGGGACTAAAAGTAGTATGCGAAACCCAAACCGTATCTCTCGCTAATTCAACCCCGATGGAATCTGCAACTTCATCATAATCAAATAGTAGAGTCACTACCATCAACGACTCCACACTTAAGTTTGTATGAAAACTATAAAACTGTAATCCGCTTATTTCAATGGGTTGATTGGCGTGATAGCGTTGAGCTCTTCCTCCATAAGGATTAAAATCTAAAGCATTCCCTGTTCTAAGCTCTTCAAAATAAAGCAAAGTGGTTTTTACCAAACCGACATAATTATTGAAATAAGGACCACACGTATCTACCGCCACTTTCGAAATAGGTTTTGTCCAATTCGCAGTTTCACCAGTTGCATAATTTCTTGGGATTGACAAGGGGGTCGTTTGGGAATAAGCAACCGACAGAAAAAAGAATGAAAATAAGTAGAGAGCTTGACGCATAAATATTAGTAGTTTATTTTCAATAGATTAAATTTATTTGATAATTGTAACATTGCCTTCCTTTTTTACTTCCGTTCCAAAAACTGTTTGACCAGTTACAACATATACGAATGTTTGAGGCGGAAGTACTTTTTCGTTAAATATTCCATCCCAAGCTTCGCTTTGATCTTTTGATTCAAATATTTTTTTACCCCAGCGATCGTAAATTTCGAAATTAAAATTAAACAATCTTGGTCCGTAGACGATCAGAAAATCATTCGAGCCATCACCATTTGGCGAAAATACATTGGGAACAAAAACTTCCATCACACCATTCATATCCACCAAAATAGAATCAGAATTTACACATCCATTTTTATCCTCCACAAAAACCACGTAAACCGTTGGCTGATTTGGTACATCATAGATTTTCGAACAGTCCTCCTCTAAACATTCCAAAATTTCAGGACTCCATGTATAGGAGATCGCTTCCTCTGAAAGCGCCCACAAATCAACCCCTCCACCTAAGCCAATGACCGTATCATTGCTGGTCGTGATATCAGGTAATGGATGCACTGTCAATGTGAGTTCATCACTGGCAGATCCACACGCTGGATTTGTTGCAGTTACTGTGTAAACCGTCGTTATTTCTGGTCCCAGCCAAACTGTTTCGCCTGTTTGACCATCACTCCAAGTGATATCGTAACCATTGTTTTCAGCTGTGACTTGAATAGAATCACCTAAACAAATTGATAAAGCTTCCGGAACACTCACGGTTGGTGAAGCTTGCACGACGACCGTGACCGATGTAGGATCACTTTCACAGACCCCAAGTACCTCATACACTTCAATAACTGTAGAACCAACCACCAAATCAGGGACATAAGAAACCCCAGTACCTAATAAAACACCCGCTTCACTTTCCCAACGAATAGTACCTCCAGATCCTATGGTTGCCGTCAATGCTGTAGCAAGATCTCCTTCACAATATTCCAAATCTCCAACTACAACTGGCGGATCAGGGGTGACATAAACTGTAATCACCACCTCTGTAGCTGTGCTTTCGCAACCTGCCGCAGTTTCAGTCAAATATACAGTCATTCCCGGCGCTACTAAGGGAGGAAAATAAGACGCGCCGACAAATAAAACAGCACCCCCCGGAGGCATTCCATCATACCATGTCATCGTCCCGCCCAAGGTTGGATCACCCACAATTGCAGTTGGGACATCTCCCTCACAAAATTCAGTTACCCCAGAAAAACCAGGTGCGGGTGGAATAGGATTCACTGTAATTGTCACCTCATCTGCAGGGCCCTCACAACCTAAAACACCTTCAGTTTCTGCCGCATAATAGGTAAATGTTCCCAAAACAGCAGGAGGCGTAAATGTTAAACCAGTTCCGATTACTGGCGGAATTAATCCCGGATTATCATACCAATTAACCGTTCCACCATCTGTTGCGGTCACCACTAAATCGGTCATTGGATCACCTTCACAATAAGAGGCACTTGCATCGATTTCAACCGAAAAAGGAACAATCACATCAATCGTTCCAGTACCAGAAAAAGTACCTTCACATCCATCTCCGTTGACAAAAGTAATTACGTAATCCCCGTCTTCGCCAACATTTAAAGTATAAGGACTCGCTAAGATTCCAGTAATAGTTGGCAAAGGACCGCCCGGACCGTCAATATCAATCTCATAAGGACTTGCTCCAGTGAAAGTAATCGTAAGCTCTCCTAAATCACCATCACAAATCACATCTGTTCCAGAAATTGTAGCGGTCACTGGAGGATTCACCGTAACCTCAATTGAATCTACAATCGTACAACCAGTCAAGGGATCTGTTATTTCGACATGAAACCAAGTATCTGCTACAACTGTGGCGGTTGGATTTGCAATTGTTTCGTCCGATAATAAGGCAGGATGATCCCATAAATAGGTGTACACAGGCGCTACTAATCCACAATCAACAGTGTAAGTTTCGGTTGCACCATCTAACCAAGTACCCGGCGTAATTCCATCTACAGCAATGATTTCAGTTAAATCTTCGGCTAAAAAGAAATAAGAACATTCGGCTGGGGTATCCGCTCCATGAATAATAAATTCGAGTTCTGTATCCTGCTCAAAACATAAGTCGATGGTGTCAGAAGTACCAGAACCAGGGTCGTAAGAGGTTGGCGTATAAAATCCAAACGACACCCCATCGGCGATAATTTCTAACTCATTAGCGGTACCACTTCCCCAAAAATCACCCCATAAATCGTTCAACACTAATTTAAAACAACATTCCGTTCCTGTATAAGGTGATCCTAAGGCATGCAAAATGGTCGATTCGCCAATACAAACGGTTGGGTCATCGACATCAACTTCTGTTTCAAAACCAACCATAATTTCTTTTGTAATGGTCGATTCACAACCTTGACTATCGGTCACTTTCAATTCAACTTCATAAATTCCAGGATCAGCAAAAGTAAAAGATGGATTTGGCGAGGTAGAAGTTCCCAAACCATCAAAATCCCAATCCCAATCGGTAATGGTAAAAAATCCGAACGACTCATCTGTAAAATTAATGACCTCACCTGGACATGCGGTTGCACTAAAAGAGTAATCAGAAACCAAGGCCATACAAACAGTTTGCTCGTTTTTAAAAGCACTCGTACTGCCCGTCCATCCCCATAAAACATTTGGATTTCCACCAAACTGAGCTGCAATCATATTACCAATGTAGGTCATGGTTACCAACCCATCAACTTTCACTTGCAAGGTTTGATTTGCTCCGGGAGTCCAACTAATTTCTACCAAGTGATCCTCACAATCTTCGATATTTGGAAACCCAGGTTTAATATTATGTGGGGTTGCCACTTCGCCAATATTTAGTCCAGAAGGAGTTCCTAAAAGATTATTTGGATTAGTGGGTTCATGATAAATATCACCATTATCTTGTAAACTAATGTGATCGCCTGGGACATCTAAATTATCAATTTCGCCCGAAGCATCGTTGTCACTTGTGTCAAATTCAATGTCTAAAACATTTCCAGGAATTGCTTGATAGCCAAGACCAAATCCACCAGAACCAAGCGCCCAAGCTCCACTTTTTAAGACAAAGGCCAGTCCTTCACCGCCTGTAGGTTCACATCCAAAATTTACTAGAAATTCAAAGTTGAAAGCAACGTTTAAATTAATGGTAGGTGTCTTGTGGAAAGACCCGTTTTCCGAAACCGCGTCAGCAGTAACATCGTAGCAATTACATGCCCCTGGCGATGCATCCACAGTAGTTGTAAATTGAGCAATTCCTGTCACGTTCATGATAGTTAACCAAAAACAAAATAGAAAATGCTTTTTCAACATAAAAACTGAATACAATAATAATACGTGTTAAAGATAAGCAAAGTTGTCTTTTATGGCTAAAATTGTACCCTAAAAATTATTAAATGGAAATCTTACACAATAACCGATGTTCTAAAAGTCGATGTGCGCTTGAATTTTTATCTGAAAAAGGTGTAAAACCTACCATTGTGGACTATCTTTCAAATCCATTAACCGAAGAAGAAATAACCGTTTTGTTGACAAAATTGGGAATCAAAGCATCAGAACTTGTTCGAACATCGGAGGAAATTTATAAATCCAAATTTAAAGGAAAAAAAATGACTCAAAAAACTTGGATAAAAGCCATGGCGAAATATCCTCAGTTGATAGAAAGACCAATTGTAATTGATGGAGACAAGGCCATCATTGCACGACCAGCAGAAAGCTTGGAAGCATTTTTGAATGGAAATCAAACAATAGAATAAAAAAGAAAGAACAGGAAAATTAAATTCCTGAACGAAAGATTTTTTTTACAAAAACGCTTATTTTTCGTTTTCGTCCACCAATCTTTTTGGTCGTAACATGTGCATTGCCCCAAGGGTTAACCACATAGGAACAGCAACACCTAAAACAAAAACAAGCATCCAAAGAGCCATCAAACCAACCAAAAGAAATAGAGCAAAACCTAATGTGTACATGATTATAAGTATTATTTTTGTATCAAATTTAGGATGTAAAGGTAATAATAATTCTTAGAAAACACAAAAAATGAACTACAGAATAGAAAAAGATACGATTGGGGAAGTACAAGTTCCTGCAGACAAATATTGGGGTGCTCAAACTGAGCGATCTAGAAATAACTTTAAAATTGGACCTCCAGCGTCTATGCCTTTAGAAATTATTAAAGGTTTCGCCTATTTGAAAAAAGCTGCTGCGTATGCAAATTGTGAATTAGGTGTTTTATCAGCATCAAAACGAGATTTAATTGCTGCTGTCTGCGATGAAATTTTAGCAGAAAAATTAAACGACCAATTTCCATTAGTCATTTGGCAAACTGGTTCTGGCACGCAATCCAACATGAATTTAAACGAAGTGATTGCGCACAGAGGACATGAAATTGCTGGAAACAAAATTGGTGAAGGCACAAAAGCGTTAGAAGCAAATGATGATGTCAACAAATCACAATCTTCAAATGATACATTTCCAACTGGAATGCATATTGCTTGTTACAAAGTAATTGCAGAGAAAACTATTCCGGGTGTTGAGGCATTATTAGCTACCTTAAAATCAAAATCGCAAGATTTTAAAGATGTTGTAAAAATTGGTCGTACCCATTTAATGGACGCAACACCGCTTACTTTAGGACAAGAATTTTCGGGATATGTTTCGCAATTATCACATGGCTTAAAAGCACTAAGAAATACCTTGCCACATTTATCTGAATTGGCCTTAGGAGGAACAGCGGTAGGAACAGGATTAAACACGCCAAAAGGATACGATGTGCTTGTGGCAAAATATATCGCCGAATTTACTGGATTGCCTTTTATCACCGCAGAAAATAAATTTGAAGCTTTGGCTTCACACGATGCCCTTGTTGAAACCCATGGCGCATTAAAACAATTGGCCGTTTCGTTAAATAAAATCGCCAATGACATTCGAATGATGGCTTCGGGTCCTCGTTCAGGAATTGGTGAAATCATCATTCCTACCAATGAACCAGGCTCTTCGATTATGCCAGGAAAAGTAAATCCAACGCAATCAGAAGCACTTACAATGGTTTGTGCTCAAGTAATGGGCAATGATGTAGCGGTGACAATTGGAGGTACACAAGGTCATTATGAACTAAACGTATTTAAACCATTGATGGCAGCAAATGTCCTTCAATCGGCTGAATTGTTGGGAGATGCATGTCATTCATTTAACGAAAATTGTGCGGTAGGTATTGAGCCTAATCACATCAGAATTAAAGAATTAATAAACAATTCGTTGATGTTGGTAACTGCATTAAATCCTAAAATTGGATATTATAAAGCAGCTGAGATTGCCAATACAGCGCATGAAAATGGAACGACTTTAAAAGAAGAAGCCATTCGATTAGGTTATGTGCCTGCCGAATTGTACGATGAATGGGTAGATCCAACTAAGATGATTGGATCGCTTGACTAATCGAATTTAAAAATTAGACAATAAACGCCTTGCCTCCTTTTAAGGCGAGGCGTTTTTTTAGGAGTAAATTATGGATAATAGAACAGAATTAAGTGAATTGGGGGAATTCGGATTAATTGACCGATTGACGGCAAATTTTAATCAAACACAGAAAAGTACCATTAAGGGAGTTGGGGATGATGCGGCGGTGATTGATTGTGGTGATCATTATCGTGTTGTAACCACCGACATGTTGGTTGAAGGGGTACATTTTGACTTGGCTTATGTGCCATTAAAACATCTTGGCTATAAAGCCGTTGTTGTCAATCTTTCAGATATTTATGCGATGAATGCAGACGCTTGTCAAATCACTGTTTCGATTGCTGTATCAAACCGATTTTCATTAGAGGCATTGGAAGAATTGTACGATGGGATTAAGAAAGCATGTGATCTTTACCAAGTAGATTTGGTGGGTGGAGACACCACTTCATCCCTCAGCGGATTGGTGATTTCGGTGACAGCGATTGGCGAAGTCGCCAAAGACAAAATTGCGTATCGATCAGGAGGAAAAGAAAATGAACTTTTAGTTGTTACCGGAAATTTAGGTGCTGCATTTATGGGTTTACAAGTGTTGGAACGTGAAAAACGAATTTTTATCGAAAATCCTCAAATTCAGCCTGCTTTAGAAGGGGTTGATTTTATTTTAGAAAGACAACTTAAACCAGAGGCCCGTAAAGATATCATTCACTTTTTGAATGATTTAGGTGTGTTACCAACGTCCATGATTGATATTTCGGATGGGTTAGTTTCGGAAGCCATGCATTTATGTAAAGCAGGAGATTTAGGTTGCGCTATTTATGACGAAAAATTGCCGATTGATCATGAAACGTATCGCGTTGCGCGAGAATTTGAGTTGGATCCAAGTACGTGCGCTTTAAATGGCGGTGAAGATTATGAACTCCTTTTTTCGATCAAACAAAGTGATTTTGAGAAAATCAAAGGAAATGAATTTATGACTGTGATTGGCCATTATACCGATAAAGGAAGTGGCATGAATGTAATCGATCGCGCAGGTGTAAGTGTGCCGATGCAAGCACAAGGTTGGAATCACTTTTCTTAGGATTGCTTAAAAAAATGAACATAAAAAAGGGGAGTTAAACCAACTCCCCTTTTTTTATTTAAAAATTTCGTGGATTATTTTCCAACAATCTGAACCGTACCTTGTCCGTTAATTTTTGTTCCGTTGTCAGCTTGGCCTTCATACGTATAAAAATAGACTCCATCTGTACAAGGGTCCCCATTTTTATCTGTACCATTCCAGCCCTTGGTCACATCGTCGATAATACCAACTTCGACTCCCCAGCGGTTGACAATCACACAATAGAATTCAGAGATTGATTTTGCCGTAAAATTGAAGGTAAATTCGTCATTAATACCATCCCCATCAGGACTAAAAATATTAATAGGATCCAATCGAATCGGTTCAAAAATCGTAATGATTTTACAAGCCGTATCGGAACAACCATTCTTATTCATTGCAACCAAACACACATCAATTTCATAACTCTCCCCTCTTTTTTCGTAAATCGTATCCATTGTTTCTTCTACGAAATGACTAATTGTCCAATTTGCATCAGGCGTATTGAGATTCCAAAAGAAAGTTGTGTCAGCCAATGGATCTTTTGGATTTGCAAAGTTTTCTGAGTTATTTTCGAACACAACTTCTACATCTGCCGTTCCTTTTAAATCCGCATTTAATTGCGCTGAAACAACAGTAAACGCAGCAATTGGATTTAATGAATCGACTGTGATCGTATCGCGCAACACACAATTATTGGCATCGCGAATCACCACCTCATAATCCCCAGGATTTCTACCACCCCAAGTTCCTTGAGCGATAGTCGTTCCATCCACCAAATAGGTCCAAACTGGTGCATCATAATCTGGTGTTCCTCCTGTAGCTGAGGCATACACCTCCCCATTTCCATTTTGATATCCGAACATTCTACAGAACGCTGGGTAATAACCAAATTCTGCAAAAACTAACTCTGGTGGATAAACAATTGAAAAATCGAATACTTTAGAACATCCGTTTTCATCGTTAATGGTCACAATATAATCACCCGCACCTAAATGATTTGAAAAATACGCTCCTACACCTTCACCAGAAGGATTTGTTGGATTCCAATAATATCCAATTTGGTCATAAGCTCCTGTGTAGTTTAACACGGTATCAACTTCAACATACCCTGTTTCAATTCCGTAACACAATGGTTGATTAATGGTTAATATTGCATCCATTTCATCTGGCTGACCAAGGGTGATCTCTCCAGAAACACTACATCCTTTTTCGTCAACAACGGAAATAAAATATGTTCCGGCTGGAATAGTATTCATCGTATTTGAATTATCCACGTTTAACACATCGCCATCAGCGTTTGTCATGGTGAAAATTTTACCATCATTCCCTCCTTCAGTGTTTGCCGTAATTGATCCATCCGAGAATCCAAAACAAGTTGGTTCATTAAAAATCAAATCAAGCGTCAATAAATCTGGTTCGTAAATGAGGAAAGGTTGAGACCAAGCACAACCTTCTTGATCGATCACAGTGACTACCCAAGTACCTCCAGGCAAATCATCATGCTCGCTTGAACCACCTGGTAAAACAGTTTCAGTGTCAAAAACACCATCTAAATTAGTCCAAATCACTTCGTATGGAGGCGTAATTCCACCACCAATGTCAAACACATACGCACCTCCGTCATTTTCTCCAAAACAAGTAACGTCTCTTAAACTATCTACGGCCCACTCGGCTGTTACAGCATTTAATCCTAACCCAACGGTAATAAGCGTGTCAAATTCACACCCATTTTCATCCGTAACAAGTAAAATATAAGATATTCCACCCGCTAAATCATTAAACGTTCCGTTATCTTGAGGTGGTACCCAACCAACCAATTCATACACCCAAGTAGGGTCATCTGGAAGGACGATTATTGATCCTAGCACAGCATCAGGAATACCTGGACAATCTGTTGCATCAATCACATCAATATTATCAATTTCGGCTTCTCCAATTTCTACTTTCACTGAGTCAATAATTGTAGCACAACCATCAAATACCGTTAAATAATACCAAGTTAAAACATCTGGTGAAACGGTGATATCAGAAGTTGTTTCTCCTGTCGACCAATCATAGGTAACTGCACCAGCATCATACGGCGAAACGACTGTCGCTTCAATATCCGCATCTTGACCTGGACAAATAATAAATAAATCTTCGTTAAAGGTGATCGTTGCACTTGAGGCAGGGTCGTAAATTACGTCCACCGATCCACTCGCCGTTTCACCACAAACATCGGTAACGGTAACAGTGTAAGTTGTTGTTCCAACGATATCACCGGGCACCCATTCTTCGATTTCTGTCCCCCCCGAACTCCAGTCAATGTCATACTCTGGGATTCCCCCCACCGGGTCAAACGTGATCATCACCGAATCTTCTGCACATTCCAGCGTTATATCATCCATGACGAGCTCGAACTCAACTGGATCTGTAATTTCAATCGTTGCTTCAGTTGTAATAGTATCACCACATTCGTTGATGATTTCAACAGTAATAATGATTGTTTCTGATCCTTCTACTAAACCATCGTCTGTAGGAATAATCCAAATTTGAACTGAATCCTCGCCTAATGGGAAGAAAATTGTCTCTGTAATTAATGGATAATCAGTACCATTAATCGCTGTCCCACTAATATCAAAATCAACCGTAAGATCAACAGTATCAGATTCTGGAGGGCGAATAAATGTAACCAATGCTGAATCACAACCCTCACGAATCGCATCTTCTCCTAAAACCGAAGCAATTTCAACTGTAATACCGTTCGATGAAAAAGAACTTGCTTCCAAAAACACACCTGAATCTAACGAAGCATCTCCTGCGTCACCAATCGCCATTTTAATGTGATAGGTTTCTCCACATTCAACCGCTGCTCGGGCGTACATAATCACCGTGTGCGCATCGTATTGTACATCTACACCTCCTGTATTATCTACAAGGTAAGCGCAGTTCATACAAGGTCCTGTATTGGATGGTCCATTATTTAAATTGTTCATTGTTACTGGTAATCCAACCCCTGGAATTAAGGCCAAATTGACCCCTCCAAATTCGAAAGGCCCAGCAAAACCAGGACCGCTAATAAAAAATCCAAAGACATCATTGAAAGAAGAAGTTGAATACTCGTGATACTCTTCCGAGGCAAATATATATTTAAACACGACTGAATCGCCCGATGGAATAAAATCAAACTCAAGCACCGCCTCATCGTTGATTGTTGTGGTTCCAATCGCATCTAAATCGATGTCATTTGGATCAACTGCAACACCAAAGTTATCTGTTGCTGAACCACTATCGTTTGGTCCTTCTGCTAGTCGAACATTTCCTGTTGCTAAAAGTACTCCTGTAGCAATTGGAAAAGATGTTCCCGTTGCATCAAAAAATCCTGCTTGGGCTTGAACTACGCCAGCTATAGGAAGTGAGTGATTGAACTCAACATTTGATATGATAACTCCTGCACCCACTAAAACA
>JADZFJ010000141.1 GCA_020849935.1 Crocinitomix sp.
ATTATTACGAAAATGGAAAAAAGGAACAAGAAGGTTCGTACGCAGCCAATAAATTAAAAGGCGAATGGAATTGGTATTATGTGAATGGAACCTTGCAACGAAAAGAGTTTTTTAATAAAAATGAACAATTAGAAGGTCTGGTGGTTGAATATGATTCGTTGGGCAATGAAATCGCCAAGGGAGAATATTATAATGGAGTGCGAGAAGGAGAGTGGTTTTACCATGTGGGAGATTATAAGGAGATTGGGGCATTTTCTGCAGGGTTAGAAAATGGGGTTTGGAATTATTATTACAAAAATGGTAAATTAGCTTTTACTGGCGAGTTTGTCGAAGGGCAACGAAAAGGAAAACATATTTATTATCACACCAACGGATTGATAAAAGAAGTAGGAAAATATGTTGGAGGTGTAAAACATGGCAAATGGATTTCTTACAATACCAAAGGAGAACAAATCCAAGAATTAGAATACAAACGAGGGGAATTAGACAGAATAGACGGTTTTAAAGTTATACCAATTGTTGAAGAAAATTAATGTTAATTGCACGAGAAATAAAAGATAATCGTTCGTTCTCCATCATCAAACTCTACGATAATTCGTTTGTGTTTATGGTACCACTTTTGGTGGTTTTAATCTGTTTGTCGATAGGCTATAGTTTTGGTATTGATAAGGTCCTGCATTTAGTGAATATCCTGGCCGGTTTTCTGTTTTTTAAAGCAACAAGAAACATCAAAATAATTGACGAACATCAAGTATGTTTTCATCAAGTATTTGTGGTGGTGGCTGTTTTGATTAGTATTTTTACTTTTATCATCACCAAACAAACTACCGATTTATATATTTTACTTTTTGTGGGTGCTATCGCCCATTTTTTATTGATTGAAGTAAAAACCACCCTGTCTTATTTTATTGCTTACCACGCATTTTTAATTGTTTTTGCACTTCAAAATAAAGGACTTATTGCCACAGAATTAATTATTTTTTCAGGGGTATTTTCATTCATGTCATTGTTTGTCAATAATTGGTTAACCCAATTAATTCAAAAAAGCCGCGAGGTATTTATATCAGAAAAAAAATTCCGATTACTGTTTGATGAAGGAAATAATGCGGTCCTGCTACTAAAAAAAAATAAAACCCACGAATTTGAAATTATCGACTCCAATTCGAATAGTGAGCTAATTTTTCTTTATTCAAAAGACGAACTAAAAAACAAAGTATTTAAGGACCTACTTCTTTGTGACGAACTAAAAAAAGAAGAATTTTGTGCGGCCATACGAGAATTAAAAAATCATGAGCGTTTGGAGTTTGAACTTGAATTTCAAGGAAAAAACAAAAGAACATTTTTTGCTGAATTTTCTATTGTTGGTTTAACGATCAATTTAGAAATTCACATACAAGTCATTATAAAAGATCTCACCGCGCAAAAAATTAATGAGACCGAACGTTTGCGTACCGAGCTGATAGAACAAACCAACAAACAGCTTTCCGAAGAAATTGAAAAACATAAAAACACACAAAAGTTTTTAATCGAAAACACCTCTAAATTAAACGCCTTATTTGAGAGCTCGAGCAATTTATTTATGTTAACCATGGATAGAGACCTCAACATCTCCTCATTTAATTCGAGTTTTAAACGAATGATGAAACTCTATTTGGACGTTGAGGTAGAAATAGGCAATGATTTCTTAAAAACCTTCCCCATCGAACCAGCGGCATACAGTGCCTTGATTAAAAAGTTTAAAAAAGCTTTACGCGGCGAATCAGTCGAACTCATTAGCCATTTTTCTACCAACCGCGGGGAAATTTGGATTGAGTCGTTTATAAGTCCCGTAAAAGTTGGGGAAGAGGACATCAAAGAAATCGCCTTTATTGCCCATAACATTACAGAAAAGGTAGAAAACGAGAAAAAAATCATCGAAAGCGAAGAAAATAATCGCGCAACGGTTTCAGCCATTCCGGATATGTTGTTTAAAATAGACAAAAAAGGGTATTTTATTGATTACCGATTAAATGAAGTAGGTGAGGATTTATTAAACAAATTTGCGCACACGCAAGACTTAATCGGGAAACACATTTTCGACGTAATAAAACATAAAAAACAAGGAATTTCCTTTTTGTATAATGTCAAAAAAGCCTTAAGAACAGGTCAAGTACACACTAAAAATTTTATGATCCCTTTTATCATCGGAAAAACTGAAAAAGCCATGGTTTTTGAAAACAGGTATTCACGGGTAAATGCCAACGAGGTCATTGTAATTACCAGGGACATCACGGACAATATCGAATTTGAAACACAACTCATCAATTCGGTAAAAGAAAAAGAAATCCTGCTCAAAGAAGTGCATCACCGGGTAAAAAATAATTTGCAGGTAATTAGCAGTATTTTGAACCTACAATCTTCGTACGTCGATGATGAAAAAACCTTAGAAATCATCAACGAAAGTCAAAACCGAATTCGGTCCATGTCTTATATCCACGAAAGTTTGTATCAAACCAAAGATTTTTCTTCGATCGATTTCCATGATTATATCACCAATTTGGTTCAAAACCTGGTGCATTCCTACCAGATCTTTTCAGGAAAAACCAAGTTAAATTTAGACATTGCGCGGGTGCAATTAGGTTTAGATCAAGCCATTCCTTGCGGTCTAATTTTAAACGAATTAGTTTCAAACTCACTGAAACACGCGTATTCAGAGGCAGGGGGCGAAATCCAAATTGAAATTAAAGAAGAAAATAATAAAGTAATAATAAGGGTCGAGGATTTTGGATCGGGACTCCCGAAAGGATTTAAAATAGAAGAGAGTGAAACCTTAGGTTTAGGCCTAGTGGACACCCTGATCGACCAAATAGACGGCGAACTAATCTTAAAAACAGAAACGGGAACCAAATATTTGATTATATTTGAAAAGCAAGTTTTGTAATAAATCTACGTTTTTATGAGTAAAACAAATGTATTAGTTGTTGAAGATGAAAGCATTGTATCGAAAGATATTCAGCAAAGCCTAAAAAAATTGGGTTATAATGTGGTGGGAGCAGCTTCAACAGGTGAAAGAGCATTTGAATTAGCCATGTCTGAATCGCCAGATATTATCCTTATGGACATCATGTTAAAAGGAAGTATTAACGGAATTGAAACAGCAGAAAGAATAAAAAAAGAATTGCATATCCCTGTTGTCTATCTAACAGCCTATGCCGATGAAGCAACACTTTCAAAAGCAAAAATCACCGAACCTTACGGCTATATCATAAAACCATTTAAAGAAGTTGATTTGCACACCTCAATCGAAATGGCTTTGTATAAATACATTAAAGAACGAGAGGTATTAAAAGAACGCGATCTTTTTTATTCATTAATTGAGGGAAAAGACATCAAAGAATCCAAAGACTTTATTTTTGTCAAATCAAAAAATCGATTGATAAAAATAAAAACAATGGATATTTATTATGTCGAGGCTTTGAAAGATTATGTGGTGATAAACACGTTAGAAACACGCTACACCGTTCATTCAACCATGAAAGACATTGTCAGCAAAATTTCAGACGATCAATTTATACGAGTTCACCGCTCATTCATTGTGCGGGTGGATAAAATTGCCGCCATCGAATATCCAAACCTGCATTTAGAAAAAGACAAAAAAACAATTCCAATTGGCGGTTCGTACAAAGACGATTTAATGAACCGATTAAATTTGGTGTAGGACCTTAATGTCCTGGATACTCCTTTTTCAAATCATAAATATCCAAAATCATGGCTGATACCTTATCAGGGTCAGTGCCATCATACATCCCTCTAATTCGCCCGTCCGGATCAATCAACACAAAATTTTCAGTGTGAATAAAGTCAGATTCATCCCCGTGCGAATAATTCGGATTCGCTTCGTCAGGCACCACTAAATAAGATTTGCGCGCCATCAAATACAAATCCTTTTTACTTCCTGTCAAAAACCACCATTTGCTGTGGTCTGCTCCAAAGCGTTGGGCATATTTATACATTACCTCAACCGAATCAATTTTAGGGTTCACAGTATGGCTTAAAATCAAAAACTGCGGGTCGTCCATAAATTCATCCTGCACCCGTTTTAATTGCGTGGTCATTTTCGGACAAATTCCAGCGCAGGTAGTAAAGAAAAAATCCGCCACAAAAATATGTCCCGAAACATCCGCCTTTGTAATCGTATCGCCCAATTGATTTAAAAAAGAAAAATCCCCAATCGTGTGGTCCTTTTTTTTGTCATGCAAACTACTGTCCACCAAATCCGGATTCACATCCGATGGGTTGTACACCTTTAAGCGGTTATTTTGGTTTCTATTCGATGTCGAATCAGGGTCGTCCGAATAATGATTTAAATTTAAAATCACCGCAATGGTAATTCCCGTAATTAAAATGGCCAAAAACGCAAGAATTCGATACCGCATACCAAAACAAATTTTAGTGCAAAGTTAAGGCTTAATTCTGGTAAACAAAAAGTGATTTTTGATAGTTTTAATAATCAGCCGAACCTAATCCCGCTAGTCGCTTTAGTTGTTGTTTTGCTGCATAAGTCAACTAAAGTTGTTTTTCCGGTTTCCTCCGGTCACCATCAAACAACAAGTTTCCTACATGCACCAACCCACCAAGCTGCCGCTATTATCGGGGGTAGGAGGTGAGGGTTGATTTTGAGATTTGAGTGTGGGGTTGTTTTATGGAAGACAAACTTTTTTATCACGGTTGGTTCAGAAATAAAATTTAAATATTTGTGAGGGGTTGTTTTTGATAAGGCTTTACGTTAATTTTGGGTGAATAACAACCCGTTTTGATTTTGGATCAAACATAAAAACACTTCGAAATGAAAAAGGTAAATGATGATTGGTATGACGATTTGAGTAAAGAAGAGAAACGCGCCATCCAGAAAGGTCTTAATGATTTAAAAAAAGGGAATACACACAGCAGTGATGATGTTAGAAAATCAATCCTCAAAAGAATTGAAAACAAATCCTCATGAGAATTATTTGGTCCGATGCTACCAAAGCATCTTACGAAAAACTTATCGATCGTTTACTTGAAAGATGGGAAATTGAGGTGGCTTTAAATCTTGAAAAACTGTTTATAGAACTTGAAGAAAACCTTACGAATAATAAATATTTGTGTCCAGAATCAAAAAAAACAGGGCTGCGAAAGTGTACAATTCATAAATTGACCTCATTAATCTATCGAATCGAAGGAGAAAGAATAGAAATCATTAATGTTTTACCCAACAGAACAAACCACAACTATTAATAGAAAAGGATGTCCTTATGAATTTTTTAAAAGCGAAGTCCACAACCTTATGAACGCAAAAGCGTATATTTATTTTGAATTATAATTTAATGAAAAAAGCAGTAATCATCTTTTGTTTGGTAGTATGCTTACTCATTTTTTTTTCGGCATGTTACTTGCTTATTCTAACCATTATAGGAATTAACCAAACCTCGAACCCAAGTGGAGTAGAATTTCGTGGATATACACATGCGGCTATAGTCATTTCATCTGTGCTTTTTTTTGTTTCTACACCAACATTAATTTATCTTATTTATTGGTTGAAAAAGAATAGGTAATAAACAGCCAATTCA
>JADZFJ010000142.1 GCA_020849935.1 Crocinitomix sp.
TATTTGTTCGGGGATCATAATTCCGCTCGGTGTACTGATAATAATGTTCGCCCAAGAGGAAAAAGGAATTGTTTTCGAGCATTACGGCGTTTCTCAAAATGATGTCATCTAATTCTTCTGCTTTTTCTATTTTCTTTTCGTCGAAGAATTTTTCGAAGAAAAGTCGTTTGTACTTATAATAATTTGATGATTTTACGGTCAGTTGTGGGGTGATTAAGAGGGTAAAAACTCCGTTGATGGCTTGGTTTCTGGTTTCGTTGATGAAGCCGGTTAAGACGAGTTCTTTCGTTGAATTAAAGTTCATGGTGATTCCGTTAATCCATTTATTTTTAAGACGGATATCAAATTCTTTGAGGAAATTTAATGAAGGATCATAGGCCCAAAGCGCGTATTTATTTTTGATTAATTCGGTTGGATTATTGTTCATATTGACCACCACATTTGGATCGAAGCCATAATCGCAAAGTAGATAGAGTGGTGCTTTGGTGGAATATTGGATTTCTTTAATCAACAAACTTTGTTGCGAATTAGGCGATTTTAGGCTGGTTTTCCAGGTGGTTTTTCCTACACTATCAATGGCTGTTAAGGCGATACTTTGGTCATACGACGGATCGAGGCGATCGTTTGAAGCAACAACAAACCCATTTTTTTCGATTGATTCTTTTACTTTGTAGGTTTCTTCTACGCCAATGGTATCAAGAATTCTACCGCTTAATTTTTCGCCAAATTCGTCAAAAGTTTCAAGATAGATGAGGTTGAATTTATCTTTGATTCCTGTGAGGGTTGAGAAGAGGAAAATGGTGTTTTTTTGGTAAAAAATTTCGTAAGGTTCGTTGTAAAAATTTTCATCGATTACCGTGAAAAGGTTTACAGTTGACATTAATTGAAGATCGGATTTATGAAAACGAGAAAGGTTTAATTCTTGTTTTTTACGGTTGATGCTGAGATAATCGACGGTAAAAATGGCGAGCTCGTTTGAACCAATAAACCCCGAAAAATTGCTTTTTCTTGAATTGTTAAATGATTGGCCTTGGGTTGGTTTGGTTAAACCACTCCACGGATCCTGTCCAAAAACTTGGACAGCGCTTAAGACCAATGCTATCAACAGATATTTTTTCATTTTAAGACCCGTTCTTTTAACGCAATTGCTCCGTTTTTATTGGCTAATTGACCACAAGCGGCATCGATATCTTTTCCTCTACTTCGGCGTACATTCACCACCAAGTTAAGGGCTTCGAGGTAAGCCGCAAAGGCATCGACATTTTCTGTGCTTGCTTGTTGAAACTCACCTTCATCGATAGGGTTATATTCGATTATATTAATTTTAACAGGCACATTTTTACAAAAGTCAGCTAGTTCGCGCGCGTCCATTAAGGTGTCGTTAAAATCTTTAAAGATGATGTACTCGAATGTGACCCGATTGCCCGTTTTAGCGTAATAATATTTTAAAGAATCTGCCAAAACCTCTAAATTATTACTGTCGTTAATTTCCATGATGCGGCTGCGTTTTACATCGTTTGCTGCGTGAAGTGAAAGGGCTAAATTAAATTTTACTTCGTCATCGCCTAATTTTTTAATCATTTTGCCAATGCCGGCGGTTGAAACGGTAATCCGTTTTGGCGATATTCCCAACCCTTCTTCAGAAGTAATTTTTTCAATTCCTTCCATCATGTTTTTATAGTTCAGCAAGGGTTCACCCATGCCCATGAGCACAATATTACTCAATGGTTTTTCAAAATGTTGGAGAGATAATCGGTTCAAAATCAACACCTGGTCGTAAATTTCACCGCCACTTAAATTCCGCATTAATTTTAAGCGTCCAGTTGCACAAAATTTACAGGATAAACTGCAACCAACTTGCGAAGAAATGCACGCTGTGATGCGGGACGTGGTTGGAATTAAAACACCTTCGGTAATGTGATTGTCAAAACTTTTAAACGCGCATTTTATGGTGAGATCTTTACTTTTTTGTTGATCAGAAATAGTAATGGCATCGATGAAATAGGTGATTTCAAGAAAATCAATTACTTTTTGCGAAATATTTCGCATTTCGGAAAATGAATGAGCTCCTTTTTTCCAAATCCACTCATAAATTTGTTTCGCCCTGAATTTTTTTTCACCAATGCTGGCTAAACTTTCCACCAGTTGTTCCAAATTTAATTCGCGAATATTTGTTTTTTTCTGCTCCATAAAAGGCGTCTCGTTGCAAATTTAGTGAAACTCAGCCGATCTGAGCTAAAAATTATTTCGAATGGGAGTTTGAAAAAATAAACCAGCCACCTTCGTTTCGTTTTTTTCTGGAAATCCTCGCTGAATTATTCTTCCGGATCCTTTTTCCAAGTCTCGCAGTTTACATCAATATTGCAATTATTCGAGCTTTTAATATAATCAAATGCCGCTTCTTTTGCTTGTTCTTCCAAACGCACATTTTCGCTTCCGCATCCTTCAAATACTTGTAAAATTTGTCCCGAATTTTTATCAATTACCACACATTTTTGGCATTGATTTGGAAATACCGCCCCATTAAAGATGGCCGCACAAGAGAGAATCAAAAAGCTGGCTAGGGAGATTAGAATAATTTTTTTCATTTGTAAAACTGATTTTGTTTTGAATGAAGTCACTAAATATAAACTGCAATTACCAATTTGGGGTATTGCAAGGATCGTGTTCAAGTCCTAAGGCTTTGCCCACGGTTTGAAGGCCCACCCCTTTTGTTTTTACCCACAAATAAGCCAAATCAACAGCCTCTGTTTTAAGTTCCCCTTTGGATTTGTATTTGATATAAATCTCGTAGTATTGTTCGTAGCCTGTGTATTTTACTTCGACTCCGGTTATTTTAACAGCAGTCAGCACGTCATTATCGCAGCATCCACAATAGATACCGACTTTTTTTTGTTTTTCTAAAAAGGCAGCTGCGCGTTCTGCATCAGTTTTTGATAAATAGGCCAACTGATCTGCCAACACAGCAAAATGGAATACGAATAGGGTAAAAAGGGATAAAATAATTTTTTTCATGCGATCTAATGGATATATTTTGGAATGAATTTACAAAAAAATATTTGGAAATGAATTCAAATTAACGTGAATTAATCCGTTCGACAAGTTGTATTGGAAATTAATTTTTAATTTCAAGCAATGAAATTGATTTGGTTGTTTTTAGCGATTGTTCATCTTATGGTGGACATGATTTTTGCTTTTTTGGTGATTTATCTTCACATTTTTTCTTTTGTAGGCGCTATTCCAATCGGTGAAATTAAAAAAGAAGGCGAGGTTGAGATTTTTATTCTATCAAATGGGGTACATACTGATTTTTGTTTGCCTACCGTTTCTGGTAATTTTGATTGGAAAACGATTATCCCGATTAGCGATTTTCCAACAAATAAAGAATTTTATTAAATCAGTTTGGGCTGGGGCAATAAAGGATTTTTTTTGGATACACCCACCTGGGATGATTTGACTTTGGTGACAGTTTTTAATGCGGCCTTTTCACCATCACCAACAACCATGCATGTTGCTTATTGGGAGAGAAAACCTAAACTATCCGATCGCGTTGCGAATGTTTATATTACACAAGATGAATATCTTAAATTAGCGGAGTATATAAAAAGCTCGTTCAAGCTAACGAATGGCCAGGTTGATCTAATTCCGAATCGCGGGTATTGGTACAACGATAATTTTTATGAAGCGAATGCGAGTTATCACCTATTTAAAACAGGCAATTCGTGGACGAATGATGGTTTAAAATTGATAGGAGTTAAAACTGGCATTTACGCGCTTTCAGCTGATGGCATTATGCGGCATTTTTAGTTTTTTGAAACTGTTGGCCAACTTCAACTAAGTTTTGGGCAAGGTATCTCTCACATTAAAAACGGAGATAAAACAACCAAAAGGGATTATTTTTTTTGGTTCTCGGCCATTCGTTGATCACGGATGGCTTCGCTTTTCTCCAATTTTTTTCTTAAAAATCGTCTCATCAAGGCCATCAAAGCAGTTAAAATAGGTACTGCTAAATACATCCACCACTTATTCCATCCATCATGAA
>JADZFJ010000143.1 GCA_020849935.1 Crocinitomix sp.
GAGGATTCATTTTTCGGCATTCAATTCGAAAGGAATCTGCGAAACGGAAAACGAGATCATTATGGCTTGTTCAAACGGCTTGGTTCGTTATGATTTTTCGGATAATTCATTGGAGCAATTAACCTTAACCAATGGATTGAGTGATTTAGATATCACCTCCATAGCAAGTGACTTAAACACCGTTAGTGTCGGCTATTTGAATGGTAATTTTGACATTATTGAAGGCAATACTATCACCAATGTTCCTTGGATTAAAATGGCGGACATCTCAGGCGATAAGAGTATTTTCAATTTTTATTACGATCAAGATATCATCTATATTTCAACAGGAATTGGGTTGATTGTTTTTGACAATTCAAAAAAAGAGATCAAAGACACGTATTATCCCTATCTAAATCCTGTGGTTTATGATGTTACCATTTACAAAGACACTATCTACGCGGCTACGGAAAATGGAATTTATTATGCACATAAATCAGCAGAATTTTTAAATGATCTCACCAATTGGGAAAAATTAAATGATTTGCCAGCTACTTTAGTAAATGCACCGTTTAGTCAGATTGAAACATTTGGAAACAGGTTGTTTTTTGCTTATAATTCGTTGAATTTTAATGAAGACACTATTTTCTATTTTGAAGATAATGCGCTCAATAAATTACCTGCGCCAGTTAATTTAAATGAAATGAAAGCAGATGGAGATCGGTTATTACTCACCTATTCTACTTCGGTTCAATCCTTAAATTCAGATTTAGTTGAAATTGATTTAATTTTTGATTATCCTGACGGTACACCTTTTCCGAAAGCAAGTATTTTTAGAGAGAATTATTATTGGATTGCGGATGCCAACAATGGCATGATGAAAGCCTTAAATTCGTTTGATGCTACGTCCATTTATTTAAATTCTCCAGCTACGGATGGAAGTTATCGCATGGACATTCAATATGGCAAAGTATTGGTTGCAGGAGGAGGTGTCACTCAAAATCTACAGAATAATTATTTCAGAAATGGGGTGTATTTGTTTGAAGATGAAGAATGGACTAATTTTAATTATCAGACAGATGATTCGATCAAATTAGACAAGGATTGGGATTTTATTTCGGTGGCTGTCAATCAATCTAATACGGATCAATTTGCTTTTGCGAGTTTTTCAGAAGGTGGACTTAAAATTGTGAACGATGGACTAAAAATCTCAGAAGTTTATACCAGCGCAAATTCAGTTTTAGAAAATTCAGCCGGCAGGATTAACATCAGTGACATGAAATATGATGACGATGGTAATTTATGGTTAATCAACGCTGGAATTAAGCCGCTAAAAGTTCTCCGCCCTGATGGTACTTGGTACGAATATTCTTTAGGCGCAGCTTCCAATGGAAAAATTCCATATCGTTTGTTAATAGATAATGAAGGAAATAAATGGGTAGCTGTCACCAACGTTGGATTGATTGCTTTTAATGAAAATGGTACGTTTGAAGATGAATCAGATGATAACCTTCGCGCCTTAGTTGCCAATGAAGGTTTTGGTAATTTACCTTCAATTTTTGTGAAAGGTTTGGCACAAGATGTAGATGGTGAAATTTGGATTGGCACCGAAGCAGGACTTGTGGTACTTTATTCGCGAAATGAGCTCTATGATGGTGGTTACGGAAAATACGATGCAAATCCGATTTTATTGACGGTAAATGGCGAAGTAGAGCGATTACTTGGAGAAACATATATTACCGCAATTGCCGTGGATGGTGGAAATAGAAAATGGATTGGAACCAGCTCGTCCGGTGTTTTTTGTTTTTCACCCGATGGATTAGAAGAAATTTACCGCTTTAATCAAGAAAATAGTCCATTAATTTCTGACAATATTTTAGATATTAAAATCGACCATTTTTCAGGGGAGGTTTATTTTGCGACCGAAAAAGGGTTGGTTTCATTTCGTTCAGATGCTTCGTTAGGTGATAGTGATTTTAGCACCGTGTCTGTTTTTCCAAATCCTGTCCGTCCCGAATATGCTGGACCTATCACTATTCAAGGATTAGGATACGAATCGGATGTAAAAATTACAGATGTATCGGGAAATTTAGTGTTTCAAACAGTGTCAAATGGAGGTACTGTGATCTGGAATGGATTAACCTTGACAGGTGAGCGCGTACAATCGGGTGTTTATTTGGTGTGGTCAGGTATTGTTGATGGAAAGGGTAAGAATGTCTCTAAAATTGTTTTTATCAACTAAAAATGCGCCAGCATACCAAAGGGATCGTCCTGCGCAAAACAGATTATTCTGAAACAAGTGTAGTTCTCCAAATTTTGACACCGAAATATGGGGTTAAAGGATTCATTTTTCAAGGTGCAAAACGGAAAAATAAAAAGGGCAATATTATCGCTCCCCTAAGTGTTATCGATGTTGAATATTATCAACGAAACGAAAGCGATTTAGCCAAAATTACCTCCATTGAATCGGCGTTGATTTATAAAACGATTCCCTTTGATCCTTACAAAGCCAGCATTGTTTTTTTTATGAATGAGGTTTTAAACGCCACCATAAAAGAAAATCAAGAGAACGAAGATTTGTTTGAATTTCTTGAAAACATCCTTGAAACGTTGGATTTAAGCGACCATATTTCAAACTTTCCAATTAAATTTCTGTATCGGTTAACGAAATATCTCGGCTTTTATCCAAAGGAAATAGATTCGCCTGTTTATCTTGATTTGCAAGAATGTACTTATACGAAATATCAACCCAACCACGGCGCATATTTAAATTCAGAACAATCCTTATTATTACTTACTTTTTCAAAAGCTCCTTTTGATGGGCAATCGGATCCAACCATTGATTTAAAAACGAGAAGAGAATTGGTTTATTCCCTCCTAAATTATTACCACGTGGTTTTTGACAATTTTAAACCAATTCAAAGCTTGGCGGTGTTGGAATCTACTTTTCATAGCTAAAATTTCAGCTGATTTAAGCACAAAAAAAAGACGTTGAGATCTTCACCCCAACGTCTTTTCAAAATTATTTGAGTGGTTATCTCAGTACTATTTTCTTTGTCACTGTTTCGTTTTCAGATTCAATCACAGCAAAATAAACTCCTTTTGCCAATTCGCTCAAATCAAACGAAAGTGTATGGTTCGAAACATTTGTAAAACGTTCAGAAACGACCTCCTCACCTACTACAGAGACAAAACGAATGGTTAAATCTTTTGCCTCAATCAAATTAAAGCGAACATTAATTTCATCCGCAGTTGGATTAGGGAAAATGTCTAAACTTTTATCTAAATTAATTCCAACAATTCCTGAACCATCATCAGCAAAAACGGTCACATCTAAACTTACTTCGCAGCCTGAGTCATCAATTACATTACATACATAAGTAGTAGTTACTAGCGGTGCAACATTGACAGTGGCAGTATTTCCAACATAGGTAGCTCCTGCATACCACGTCCAAAACGAACCGCCTGTCACCGTCAAATCAACTGGTGTGCCTGGTACAATTACAACATCTGGACTAATTGTTGGCGAAAACGAATTGATGTTTGTCACAACCGCCACCCCACTAAATTCGCAGTTAGCATCATCTTTTACCACAAAATTATATGAATTTGCCACTAAACCTGTAAAGGTATTTGTTCCAACAAACGAAGCTCCATCGTTAATTGAATATTGATATGGCGCTCCATCTCCTCCTGTGGCATTAAATGTAATAATTCCATCCGCATCCGAGCAATTTTCTGGGGTGATGGTCTTTGTCACATTCATAGCTGGATTCACCGTCAGCGTATAAACATCCGATAAATCACTTTCGCATGAACCGTCTGCAATTAATTGAATGGTCCATGTTCCTGCATCAAATGTTGTTGTTAAATTAGCTTCATCGTAATAATAATCATCCACCCCATCCGAAATATCCCAATAATAACTTGTTGTGTTTAATGAACCAAAGCCATTCATGGTCACCTCCATGCCTTCGCATGTTTCAGTGACTGGGAAAGAAACTACCGCGACTGGATCTGGGCCATTTGAGGTCAACACATCCATAATTAACGAACAATCCGGCGAACCCAAAAACACATCCGATGTTCGTGTCCATCCAACTCCACCTGTAATTAAACAACTCGTCGTACTTGTTCCAGAAGGTCGATCATCAAAATTTGTGGTGGCAAAAACAACGGTATCAAAACCAGCTCCGTAATTTAATACCATACCAACCCAAAAATTACCAGTCACAGCAATGCCGGTTGTAAAGTCGATTGAATTGATAAATCCTTCATCTAAATCCGATAAAGGAACAACTTTGGAACCAAGAATAGCGCCCGGTTCACCCGCAGCATCGCTCCAAACACGGAAGGTAACATTGCTAGCTCCTCCAATATCATCAACTTGTAAAATTGGTACACGAATTCGTTTGACGTAAGTTGGTCCTGGGGCAGTGAAAAATTCGGCATAAGCATCCACCCGCACGGCACCGGCATCCAAAGTAAGTAGCGAAGGGTAATAACCGGCTTCCGTACCAACAGAATAATACGCCAAGTTGTCAAATTCATCTGAAGTATAATTGCGCAAGGTATCGCAAGAGGCAGCCCCAGCACCGCCTTCAATGACAGAAATATAACTGGTTTTTACTTCTGTATCTGATCCTTCTCCATTGGAGGCGACAAGGGTGATTGTTTTTAGTCCAGCACTGTTGAATTGAATCACCGGATTTTCACTTGCAGCTGTAGTTCCGCCTATAAAACTAACTCCTGTCATTGGTGAAACTGTCCAACTCCAGGTGGTTGGATAATTTGTACTTAAATCAGTAAAATTGACCGATCCCGTTTCAATAACAGTGGTAATATCTGCCACAAAATTGGCAACTGGTGGCATTGGGAATGGTGTATCACAGACATCAGAGGTCGTTAACTCAGCTCGTGAACCTTCCATTACCAAGTGCATTAAATTCACCTGATCCTCGGTAAACATTACAGTACAGTTCGAATAATCCATGAAATTTTCATACTGAGTTTGAATGCCTGGGCAGGTCATTTGAGAACCTGAACAAGAGCCAGCGTAATCAAAAGATGGGCCTGCATTATTCGGAGTATCGGCCAAACCGTCGTCTGTTCCACAACTTCCGGCACCGCCTCCCCATGTGTGATCCAATCCTAAAAAGTGACCAATTTCGTGGCTCAACACGTGGGTTGATGGATTAGTTCCTAAATTGTAATCAATCACAATTCCATCGATGGCTGCTGGAGGTAATGATCCAATAGTTGGTTTGTAAGCATAACCTGCAACGCCTGAACCAGCACCGTTGGTGATGTCACAAATCCAAATATTCAAATAACGATCTCGGTCCCAACCTTCGGTTCCAGTATCTCCACCATCCGAACCTTTCATTTTATTGGTTTCGGTGTCTGGATTAAACCAAACTTCGGTAGTTGGTACCCGGTGAATTCCATATTCAACCAAAGGAACACCAATTTCGTTTTGTTTCGCTAAACAAAATTCGACATCGGCATTAAAAGGTATAAAACCAAATCCACCACGTGCTTCTCCGATATCAGGATTTGATGCGCTAAAATCTTCATTCACACCTGCTAACAAATCTAAAATATCTGCTTCGGAAAGATTTTCGGCAGGGGTATTGTAAACCACGTGAAAAATGACCGGAATGGTATAAGTTGAACGGTCACCACCAGTTCGAGTGCTTGCCAAATTTGATTGATAAGCTTCTTCGGCGCGGTATTTTTCTGTGATGCCCGCTTTTTCAATCCAATCTGCTGTTAAGGCATCTTGAAGACACTTTTCTCCATCGTGTTCGTGATGAAAATCGGGTGAATAATGCAAAAAACTTTCTGTTTTTGCTAAATTTCCTTTGATTGGTGAGGAGGTGATGGGTTTACTTACGATTTGTCCAAAACCAATGGTAAAATTGAGGAACAAAAAAGAAAACAC
>JADZFJ010000144.1 GCA_020849935.1 Crocinitomix sp.
TATCTGAATCGTGGAATACTCCAACGAATCCAAATAAAGATGCTTATAAAGATGAGTGTTTTAATAAAATACACAGAAAAGCCTATGACAGAAATCACCCATGACCCTGTCTCTAAGCCCAGTGCTTGGTACAATTCTGCCGACCAAGGTAAATTATATCCAGCAAAATAAAAACCTGCCATTACAGCAGATGAAATAAACATCACAATGTATTCGGCAAATAAAAAGAGTCCTAATTTAAAAGAAGAATATTCGGTATGATACCCCCCAATTAATTCGGTCTCACATTCCGCAAGGTCGAATGGTGCGCGGTTAGCCTCGGCCATGGCGCAGACAAAAAAGATGACAAAACCAAGCGGCTGCCATACAATATTTGCCACACCGGCATTTTGACTCTCCACAATTTCACTAAAACTGAGCGATCCTCCTGAACTAATGATCAAGGCAATTAGGGATAAACCCATTCCAAGTTCATAACTAATCATCTGTGCCGAAGATCGGATGGCACCAAGTAAGGAAAATTTATTGTTTGAAGCCCATCCTCCAATCATAATTCCATATACCCCAATTGAGGTGATGGCAAGGAGAAAAATGATCCCAACATCTACATCCGTAATTTGAAGCGGATAATACGTGTCACCAATTTTAACATCTGGTGCCCATGGAATTAATACCCCTCCAACGATGGCCGTTACGATAAAGATAACCGGTGCCATTACAAATAAAAATTTATTCGAAACGTTTGGAATAATTTCTTCTTTAAACAACATTTTACCTCCATCAGCAAGTGGCTGTAATAATCCAAATTTACCCGCTCTGTTTGGTCCGTAACGATCTTGTAAAAGCCCTGAAAATTTACGTTCCCACCAAGTTGAATAAGCAGCAATTGTCAATGATAGGATAAAAATCACTAGACATAAAATCGATTTATAAATTATAAAAGATGCCATCTCTTGTTATGGTTTTTTATCAATTTTCATAAAGCCCAATGCTTTTTGATTTTTCAATTCCTGTAATTTTTTTTCGTCCAAATTTGCATATTTATTTTGCGAAATGACCGATTGACGATGAATTGGTGCAGGACCTTCGATCACCCAATCGTATTTCGATTTGTGGTCATATCGACACCCGTTGCAAATAAATTCTTCTGCCTCATCCCATTCATCTTTTCTTGCAGTTACCCGCAATACATCATCTCCTTTAAACCACAAACGCACTTTTCCACTGCACGAAGTACAATTACGGTGCGCATTCATCGGTTTGGTAAACCAAACTCTTTGTTTAAATCGAAAAGTTTTATCGGTGAGAGCTCCAACAGGACATACATCGATCACATTTCCAGAAAATTCGTTGTCAATTGCTTGCTCGATATAGGTAGAAATTTCAGCGGCATCTCCTCGATTAATCACTCCGTGCACCCGACCATCTGTAATTTGTTCGGCTACTTTTACGCAGCGATAACAAAGGATACAACGATTCATGTGAAGTTTAATCTTCTCGCCGATGTCAATCATTTCATACTCGCGACGTTCAAATTCGTATCGCGATTCGGCCAAACCATTTTCATAACCTAAATCCTGCAATTTACATTCTCCTGCTTGGTCGCAAACAGGACAATCTAAGGGGTGATTGATCAATAAAAATTCAACGATTCCTTTTCGAGCTTCGACAATTTCTGGATTTGTGAAATTCTCCACCACCATTCCGTCCATGACCTCTGTACGGCAACTTGCCACTGGTTTTGGCATCGGAGTTGGATTAGCAGCACTGCCTTGTGTCACTTTCACAATACATGTTCGGCAATAGCCACCACTTGTTTTTAAATTTGTGTAATAACACATCGCTGGAGGTGCAACATCAGCACCAATCATTCTTGCTGCTTGCAAAATTGTTGTTCCCTTTGGGACGTCAATTTCTATTCCGTCAATTGTTACTTTCATTCTAACTCAAAAAATGTGCAAATTACAAAAAGGTTAGCGATCGACCCATTTTAATTTGTTTTTCTTTTAACTAATTCCCTATTTATTCTCATTTTGTTTAGCTCAAACCACCATTTAATTTTTCATAATGGCTGATATCCACAAATTTCTTATTTCTTGCTATTTCTAAAAACTCATCTTTAAAATGGCGAATGGCGGCGGCTACTGGCCAGGCGGCAGCTTCACCAAAAGGACAGATTGTTTTTCCTTCAATCTTCCCTTGTACATCCCACAATAAATCGACATCACTTTCTTGTGCGGTTCCGTTTATGAATTTCTGTAAGATTTTTTCCATCCATCCTGTTCCTTCGCGGCATGGCGAACATTGTCCGCAACTTTCATGGTGGTAAAACCGTGTAAACGTAAAGAGGTTTTTTACAATGCTGGTGTCCTCATTCATCACAATAAAACCACCCGAACCCAACATGGTTCCTGTTTGAAAACCGCCATCTCCAAGACTTTCGTAGGACATTAAACGAGGTTCGCCATTGGCAGTTTTTAAAATAAGATCTGCCGGAAGAATTGGCACAGATGAACCACCTGCCACCACGGCCTTTAATTTTTTCCCGTTCCGCATTCCTCCGCAATATTCTTCCCCATAAATAAATTCTTCGACTGGTAATCCTAATTCAATCTCATAAACACCTGGTTTATTAATATGTCCGGATGCTGAAATTAATTTAGTGCCTGTCGATTTTCCAATCCCAATTTTTGCATATTCGTCACCACCCATATTAACAATAGGTGCCACCGCCGCGATTGTCTCCACATTATTTACCACTGTTGGGCAACCGTATAAACCCGCCACCGCTGGAAAAGGAGGTTTAATTCTTGGATTTCCACGTTTTCCTTCAAGCGATTCTAATAAAGCTGTTTCTTCTCCACAGATATAAGCACCTGCACCCACGTGCACATGACAATCAAGTGAAAAATCAGTGCCTAAGATATTTTTACCAAGCAAACCAGCAGCGTAGGCCTCTTTAATCGCATTTTCAAGAATTCGCGCGACATAAAAAAACTCTCCGCGAATGTAAATGTAGGAGGTATGAACTCCCAAAGCGTAGGCAGAAGTAATCATTCCTTCCACTAAACTATGGGGTGTTTTTTCCATTAAAAATCGGTCCTTAAACGTACCTGGTTCAGACTCATCAGCATTGCACACCAAATACCTTGGAACACCCTCTGGCTTGGCTAAAAAACTCCATTTTAACCCTGTTGGGAAACCTGCTCCTCCACGACCTCTCAATCCTGATTTTTTAACTTCCTCCACCACATCTTCGGGGCGCATTGTTTTCAGTGCTTTCTCAACCGAAGCGTAACCACCATGTGCACGGTAAGTTTCCAAAGAACTTATTCCGGGGACGTCAACATTCTGTATTAATAATTTTCTAGGCATTGAAGCTATTACAAAGTATTTTTATAATCTAAATCTGTATAATTTTTTTGCTTGTTTTCGGTGCGATAATCTGCTATGAGGCGATCCACCTTTTCAAAAGTCAAATTTTCGTGATAACTGGCGCCGCATTGCAACATGGGTGCGGTACCGCAAGATCCAAGGCATTCAGCAACTTTTAAGGTAAACATCCCGTCGGCCGTGGTTTCTCCTACTCGAATCCCCAATTTTTTTTCGATATGTTTGACAATATCCTCGGCACCATTTAACCAACACGAACTTGTTTGACAAACTTCAAAAACACATTTTCCAACTGGTTTTAAATGAAACATCGTATAAAAAGACGCCACTTCAAATACTTCAATCGGACGAATGTTAAGAATTTCGGCCACATAATCCATAGCTTCAGGACTTAACCATCCACCAAATTCGGCTTGTGCAATATGGAGAATTGGAATAATCGCTGATTTTTCTTTGCCTTGCGGATAGTTTGACATGAGCAATTTTGCAGTCGCCATGGCTTCTTCACTGAATTTAATTTCAGTTCGTTTACTTTCATTGAATTTTTGTGTTCCGTGAATTTCAGCGCCCATTCTCTCTAATTTTCAAGTTAATCTGTTTCGGTGCTTCGCTTTTCTTTCAAATTGCTTTGCCCTAAACATTTATACTTTCGTTGTCAATTTTTTTTAGTTGTACTCTCAATAAATTATGCGTCCAATTCTCCAGCAATTACATTTAAACTACTCATAGTCAAAATTGCATCACTTAGCATTGAACCTTTAATCATTTCTGGATATGCTTGATAATAAATAAAGCACGGTCGTCTGAAATGAAGTCGGAATGGTGTTCTACCACCATCACTAATTAAATAAAATCCCAACTCTCCATTTCCTCCCTCTACACAATGATAAACCTCGCCTTTTGGAATGTCCGTTTCACCCATCACAATTTTAAAGTGATAAATTAACGCTTCCATTTCGCTGTACACTTTTTCCTTTGGAGGTAAAAAGAAATCAGGTAAATCGGCATGAGACAGACCACTCGGTAAATTTTTAACCGCTTGATTAATAATTCGAATCGATTGTTTCATCTCTTCACTTCTTACCATAAATCGGTCATAGGTATCTCCGCTTGAACCAATTGGTATGATAAAGTCAAAATCCTCGTAAGAAGAATATGGCGTTGCAACACGCACATCATAATCAACGCCTGCTGCTCTTAAATTTGGCCCAGTAAAACTATATGCCAATGCTTTTTCCGCCGAAATCGGTCCACAATTTACCGTTCGATCCATGAAAATTCGATTTCGCTCCAATAAATTATTAAACTCATCCAAAGCTTTTGGGAATTCAATTAAAAAGCGATTGATTTTTTCCCAGGTATAGGCAGACCATTCGTTTTCAAATCCACCAATTCGGCCAATATTTGTTGTTAATCTTGCCCCACAAATACTTTCAAAAATATCATACACCTTTTCTCTAAATTGAAAAAGGTAAAGGAATCCTGTTGTTGCACCCGTATCTTGACCAATAATGGTATTACAAATAATGTGATCAGAAATTCGCGCGAGTTCCATGATAATCACCCGTAAATACTGAACTCTTTTAGGGATGTCTGCACCTATCAATTTCTCAACAGTCATGTGCCATCCAAAATTGTTGATTGGGGACGAACAATAATTTAATCGATCGGTAATAGGAGTAATTTGCGCATAAGGTCGTCGTTCCGCCAATTTTTCAAAGGCCCGGTGAATGTACCCGATCGTTGGAACAGCATCGTGAATAATTTCACCATCCATTTTAAGTACATTTTGAAAAATTCCATGCGTTGCAGGGTGAGTTGGCCCCAAATTCAACGTAGAATATTCCTTTTCAATGGTATCTGTTGGTACGATATTATTTCCTTCTTTGCTCATCCGTTATTTCAATAACATTTTATCTCCCAAATTGTTTATCCGATTTATCTTGTCTTTCCTGATCCTCAAGCGGATATTCTTTTCTCAACGGAAAAATATCCATCTCATCCACATTTAAAATGCGCACTAGGTTTGGATGTCCTAAAAATTTAACCCCAAAAAAATCGTAGGTTTCACGTTCCATCCAATTGGCACCAAGCCATAAATCAGTAACTGTTTCAATTTCTGGTTTCTGGATGCTGAAAAAAGTACGAACCCTTAATCGTCTATTTTTAGGAAGGTTGTGAACGTGGTAGATTACCCCAAGGTTTTGACCATCTTCTGTTTGCAACCCCGTTAAATCTGTTAAAAAATGGAAATTAAACGACTCGTCTTCTTTGAGAAATTGAAGAATTTTATGCGCCGCAGTCGATTTTACCGTAATTACAGGAAAATCGTATGATAATTCAGTAAATAATAAATCCCCTGGAAATTTAGTGTTTAGTTGGTTTTCAATTTGATTTAATAACTCTCTCATCTGACTATTATTCGATTCCATAAGAGTTAAGCAATGTTTTATACTCTTCGCTGTGTCTGCGACGGCCAGATTCATTTTTAGCCAATTCTTGAATTTTCAAGATTCCATCAATAATTTGTTCAGGATTTGGAGGACAACCAGGCACATAAACATCTACCGGAATAATTTTGTCAATTCCTTGCAAAACACTGTAGGTATCAAAAATTCCCCCGCTACATGCGCAGGCGCCAACACTGATCACCCAACGTGGTTCGGCCATTTGTTCATAGACTTGTCTTAGGGTAGGCCCCATTTTTTTAGAGATCGTTCCCATCACCATCAATAAATCGGCTTGGCGAGGCGAAAAGCTCAATCGCTCCATTCCAAATCTAGCTAAATCGTAATTGGAAGCCATTGTTGCCATAAATTCTATCCCACAACAAGAGGTTGCAAAGGGCAATGGCCACATGGAGTTTGCTCTGGCAAGCCCCATTACTGCATCAATTTTAGTAGCAAAAAACCCTTCTCCTTCCAACCCTACTGGTCTGCTTCCTAAATTTTCTGCTGGATTTAAAATTACTACACTCATTTTTTTCTAGTATTTGTAACACTTTAATCCTCCCACTTCAGTGCCTTTTTTGATAACATATAATAAAAGCCAACAAACAAAAGTGCGATAAAACTAAACACTTCTATTACACCCAAAAGACCCAAGGCTTTAAAATTAACTGCCCAAGGATACATGAAAATGACTTCAATATCAAACAAAACAAAGATAATGGCCACCAAGAAATATTTAATTGAAAAAGGTACACGTGCATTGCCTTGTGTCTCAATACCACACTCAAAAGCTTCTAATTTAACTTTTGTTCTTCGGTTAGGTCCCACACGGTGAGTTAAAATCAAAATGAAAATCGCAAATCCAGCAGCGATGGTAAACATGATGAAAATCGGTAAATAATCCAAAAGTGAGCTATTCTCCATTTTAATTTTTTTCGGCGAACAAATTTAACACAATTTAAATAATAGATAAGATTTATCGACCTAAAATATACCTATTCGATCTGTTAATGGCCTGTTTTCTGTATTTATTTTTATATTGCGTCCCTAAATCTTACTTAAAACCGAGTTAGATCTATAAATATACCCTTGGGGTGAACTTGCTGTAAACTATATACTAACCAAAAATAAACTTATGACCAGAGAAGAACGATTAGAATTTTGTTTATTATGTAAAAAAAACACCTACAATCCAAAACTTGGAGTCATCTGTTCACTCACCAACAATGTTGCCACTTTCGAAGGAACATGCCCAGACTATCTTGCTGATGAAAAAGAAGTAAAGCGATTCAATGAAAAAAAAGAAGAAGAAAAAAAAGGTGTAAATAAAACCATCAACCAAGCGCGATATATTTTGTTCATTATAGGCGTGTCTTACATTGTGCTCGGCTACATTGAGGCGTTTGTCATTCCATTTCACCACATTGTCTTCGGTTATATTGATTGGGGCATTGCGGTAATATTTATTGGTTTAGGTTTTTTGTCGCTCTACCATCCGCGTCCAGCCTTAATTGCAGGATTAAGTTTATATGTTTTTATTCTTTTAATTGTCGCCTTGTTCGATTTTTCAACGGTTTTACAAGGAATTATTTGGAAAATAATAGTGGTGGTTATGTTTGTTTATGGCATTAAAGCTACACACATGGTCAAACATGAAACCAAAACTAATACAGACGATTTATTGGATCAATTGTAGGAGGATTGATTTTTTGGGCGTTCGAGCGGGCTCGCCGGCCTCGCTTTATTGCCGAAAATCGGACAATAAGAGCTCAAACAATGCCTCTGTTCCCTAACGCTCCCCCCGGCTACGTCCCCCGAATCAACTGCACCGTTCCTTGGCCGTTTAGTTTTGTGCCGTTGTCGCTAATGGCTTTGTAATAATAAAAATAAACGCCATCTGGGCAAGGACTGCCGTTTTTTGTGGTGCCATTCCAACCTTGGTCAATGCTGGTAATTTCATTCACCACCACTCCCCATCGGTCTACAATTTGGCAATTAAATTCGTCAATAGACGCGGCTTTAAAATCAAAGGTAA
>JADZFJ010000145.1 GCA_020849935.1 Crocinitomix sp.
AAAGTTCCATTTCATCTTTATCCATTAACCAGGTAAACATGTCAATATAACAGATGTACTCATTTTTTGGAAATTCAACAATCGAGGTTCCATCGTTAGATTTAAACTCTCCTTTTCGAGCTTCAAAATCAACATGAGCATTTAAATTACGTGAATCAAAGGACAAAGGATTTTCAACGCCCTCTTCTGTCACCTGCTCTTTCCCCACCAAATTAAAATCGGAAGTATCCGCATCAATCACCCAACGACTGAAAGCAAATTGTTTAGAACCTAATTCGGCGTCTTTAAAATAAATCAACCCTCGTCCAGTCATTCCTTTTTTCGTCAACTCGGTAGCGCCTTTCATTTGTGCTTCTTTGTTAAACATCAACAATGGATACTTGGTTGTCATCACTTTCAACACTTCAGCAGATGGAACATAAGTCACCATTACATCTTTGCCCAAGGCATCTGGCACAGAAATTCCCTCGCTTTTAGTTTGAGCGGTGTTTGTGTATTGTGAAATTCCCATGGTTGAATCAGGAAAGAAAACAAAATCTTCACTGATTGATTTGGACGTGATAAAATTAATCTCTCCTGCTCCCCTGAGCCCTTTATTGCTCAAACGAATCTCATTGGCAAATTTTGCATTTTTACCATAAAAATCAAACCCAGTTTGAGGAACTTTTGATTTAAAACCAAACGAATAATCTTCTTGAATGGAAATAGTTTCTCTAAAAAGTGGAAAGATTCCAGCGCTACGCATTTCACCTGGAAATTTAACCGAACGCTCGGCAAAATTGTCCAAACTGTCAAAAACAAAAGGATCCACCTTGAAATAAAAATCACTGCTGTCATAAACACCGTTATAGATAGATGCATTATCGTAATAAACGAAACAATCCGTTTTTGAGGTCAAAACAGGATATTGTGGGAATTTTGTTTTGTCTTTTCCTGATCGATTGGTCACATCATCAATTTGAATGGTCCCTTTTAATTTTTTAAAGTGAGAATACATCGGAATCAGCTTATCACTTCCACCAAAAATTGGTGCAACTCTCAACAAGGCAGCATCCACCTTAAGAAGGAGCACTTTAAAATTCGTATAATCAAATGCTGCATCGTCCACATAAAATTCCATTTTACCCGCCATCACGGCTCCTGAAAACAAGAAATCCCTATTTTTTTTGACCAAAATTTTTCCGTTTTCTGGAAAAACAACCACATTTTGTGCCGTTGACAATTCGATCGGATCTAATTCATTTAAACTCAAATCCAAACTAGTAATATTAATTTTTCCAAAACTTGTTTCGATCAGTTTTCGCTTGTTCAAGGAATCCGCCATGGTATTATAAGCCCCAGCGGTTCGGTCAGGACTGCCGTCTGGATTCACTTCACCTTTTTTCTTTACCTCCAATAAATTCGAAACAAATTGGATATTATCATAATCCGTTCGACCAGCCCGAGCATCGATGTATTTTTTAGTTTTTGGTTGTAGGGTAACCAGTTTTTTAGATTTATTATAATTGATAAAGCCTTGATTAGCTAGCTTATATATCGTCGGCATTGCCTGTTCGATGGTAAATCCGAGGGCAGTTGCCGCTTGACTGAGTGGAATCACTTCTAAATCATACTTATACGCATATTGATAAATGGCCACCAAAGGATTGGACTGAGACATTCCTTGCAATTCGTTATACACATTGGCATCAAATAAATCTTGCGATTCGAAACGCGCAATTTTTTGCGAACTTTGAGGATGCCATACCAAATCTAAATTCGGATCATCTCTGTTCCACACCACTCGATCGACATACATGTCTAATCGGTGAAATGTATTTTTAAATGGTGCTTGTGAAATTCCTTCCTTTCCACGTGCAAGGTTCAGACTTTTCAAGTCGTAACTCACATCTAACCCTGGATGATAAATTGAATCAGTTTCTGAAAGATACAGCACCGCTTCGGCATCTGAAGCTCTCAATCCTGCTTTATTTGCAGTAATTCGAGAAGCACTCACTTTGACAAATGGTTTACCTGCCTTGTAAAAAACAACCGATGCGGGTTCAGAATCGAAACCTACCCCACTAAAATCTGCACCTTCTAATGCAAATCCTCCCACATAATCCACTTCAGGAAGGATATTTTTTTTGACAATTTTCTTACTAAAAGAAAGAAATTGGGGATAAACTCGATCTACTTCACGATTAATTTTTTTCGCTTCATCGCTAAATGATCCATAAAGCGGTTTTTCATAATAATCTGTATAAACCAAGGCTGAATCGGTTTCTACCTTGGTTGATTTTAAGGACATTGAATAATCAGTAATTTCAGCGTAATTGGTTGTTTTATTGAGCCCAACTTTTTGCCAATCTACCTTTCCTCCGCGACCAGTCCATTTGGTGATTAAGGGTTCATATACCCCCGAAGTAATCCGAACAATTGTACTGTCGAAATACGGATTCTCTTTTCGTTCTGCTTGGCGATTTACGATGTAACACTCTAAATCCACCTTGTCAAATTTGATGTTTGGACTATTTTTATCAAATTCAAAAATGTAGGTACCGCCAGTAACTTTCCAAATGTGGTTGGTTGAATAGAAAATAGTCCCATCCGTAAAAAATTGAGCACATATTTCGATGAAATCTTTAAAATCTCTTACTTTTTTACTTTGTAAAAGGGCATCAATGGTATTGTGCCATGATTCAAAACTTTCCTTTGGCTGTTTGGTTTGTACAAATGAATGGACGGATAAAATATACCCATACAATTCTGGAAATGGTGGTAAATTTTTACTGACAATGAGGTTGGCGGTAGCCACCACTTTGCTTTGATATTCAGGCGAAAAATTGGTCAACCAATTGGGTCTAAACACGTCCATTAACTCGTTTGTTTTAACACGGTTGGATGCTCCCAAATATTTGTCAATATCTTTTAAAAACTGCTCCGGCTGGGACGAAAATTGACCATAAGATGTCCCTGCAATCAAAAATAGTAGCCCAATAAAGAGTGCTTTCATAAAATATTGTTTTTTAAGATCTATTAATTATTCAAAGTAAATTGAAGCAAGGCCCATTCGTCTTTTGTTTCAATACTTTCAAAAATAAAGCCAAATTCTGACGCTTTTTCAATTAAATCCTCCTTGTCGGTGCTGAAAAATCCACTTAAAAGTAGTATTCCATTATTTGCAAGAATTTTCGAATAGGTTTCAAAATGACTTATTAAGACATTTTTATTGATGTTCGCGATGATTAAATCAAACTTTTTACCGTCGAGCACGTGATGATCGCCAAGTTCAACCGCTATCTTTTTACAAGCATTCAGTTCTATATTTTCAATGGCGTTCCGATAGCTCCATTCGTCGATATCTACTGCGTCGATTTCAGTTGCCCCAAGTTTTTCAGCTAAAATGGCTAAAATTCCTGTTCCCGTTCCCATGTCCAAAACCCGCTGATTCTTTATGTTTAAAGCGAATAATCGTTTAGACATCAACCAAGTTGTTTGGTGGTGTCCTGTTCCGAAAGACATTTGCGGTTGAATGGTAATGGTAAGGGCTTGCGTGAATTTTTCATTATGAAAAGGTGCAATAATCGCCAATTTATCCTCTACTAATACAGGATCAAAATTTTTCTCCCATTCTGCATTCCAATTTTGATCTTGGATGGTTTTATACGCGAATTGGTCTATTTCCGAAAAAGTGTCAAGGTCTTGTATCATCTGTACATCAAAATCTAATTCGGGGATATAACTCAAAAGACCTGTTTTGGTTTCAACAAAACTCTCAAATCCTTTTTCAGCAAGATGACTCACGAGGATTTCTCTCCATGGTTCTAGTTCTTTAAAGGTGATATCTAGCTCGATGTAATTCATTAAAAAGAATTGGCGATTGAGATAAAACTATTCAGATCAAGCGATGCACCGCCAATTAATC
>JADZFJ010000146.1 GCA_020849935.1 Crocinitomix sp.
AATTTGTTTATGGGAAAAAAATCTGTGTAAATCTGTGTGATCTGTGGTTAAAATAATTCTATCTAAATTATATGCGGATAAACAACATTGGATGTAAATATATTCTTAATTTTTATTCTTAGGATATAAAATTTGAGGAGATAGTCTCCCGCAGATTTCGCAGATTTTCGCAGAAAGTAGATGAGGTGAGTTGGGCTTAATTTGTTGATATAAATTGTCTAATTTTTGAATTCAATCTCTTAATGGTCAAAAATTTGTTTATGGGAAAAAAATCTGTGTAAATCTGTGTGATCTGTGGTTAAAATAATTCTATCTAAATTATATGCGGATAAACAACATTGGATGAAAATCTTTTCTTAATTTTTATTCTTAGGATATAAAATTTGATGGGATATTCTCCCGCAGATTTCGCTGATTTTCGCAGAACGTAGTTGGGGTTATCTGGGCTTAATTGGCTTGTATAAATTGTCTAATTTTTGAATTCAATCTCTTTATGGTCAAAAAAATCTGTGTAAATCTGCGTGATCTGCGGGCAAAAATAATTCTATCTAACATCTAAAAGAAAGGACAGATTGTAGTTGGGTTAACTGGGCTTAATTGGCTTAGAAAAATTATCTAATTTTTGAATTCAATTTGTTTATGAGAAAAAAATCTGTGTAAATCTGTGTGATCTGTGGTGAAAATAATTCTATCTAAAACATAAAAGAATTGACAGTCCCTAATTCTTGTACACCCTCCCCTCAGTTACCTCTAATAAAAAAACCCAACACATAATGTGCTGGGTTTTTTGGAGGTCCCGAGCGGATTTGAACCGCTGTACACAGTTTTGCAGACTGGTGCCTAACCGCTCGGCCACAGGACCCTGAATTAATTGTAGCGCAAAGATAAAAATTAATTCTTAATCAAAAAATTAATCTTCGATAATTACTGCGACTTCTTTTACTACACCCTCAATAGGTGGGTTGAGTTTTCGTACCTTAATTCTAGCTGAAATCAAGGTTGGAAAGCTTTCTTTAAATCGTTTATTGATCCGATAAGCTACATGTTCGATGAGTTTCGAACGAATCCCCATTTCTTCCACCACAATCGATCTAACTTGTACGTAATCAATCGTATCCGCAAGTTCATCAGTAATGGCGGAAATACTAAAATCGGTGTACAATTCGACATCCACGATGTATTTTCCTCCTAAAACAGCTTCTTCTGATAAACAGCCGTGATAGGCATATACCTCAATTCCGGTTACTTCGACACAGTTTTTCATTAAAGTGTTTTTTTAAGAGAAATTATTTTTTGTAAACCAGTCGTCATTCTTGAAATCACTTTGTCTTTTCCAAGGGTCGCGCAAATTTCAAACATCGATGGTCCCATTCCTTTTCCAGTTACCAATAATCTGAATCCAGGTCCAACATTTCCAAAACCAAGACTTTTTGTGGCAAGAAATGCAGTAAAAGATGCTTCGATGTTTTCTTTGGTGAAATCAGCTATGGCACCTAATTCAAGGATTAATTCCTGCATGATTTCTGGTGTTTCATCTTTCCATTTTTTTCGGATGGTGTCCGCATCATAGAAATCAATCTCTTGGTAAAAATAAATTCCTTCGCTCACCAAATCAGGTAAAAACGTCGCCCTTTCTTTCATCATGCCGCACACATTGGCAACATAGGTTAAGTCTGTTGAAATGGCATCAGCTGGTAATAAGGGTAAAACCAATTTAGCTAAATCATCATTGTTTTGAATTCTTAAATAATGTTGGTTGAACCATTTTGCTTTTTCTGGATCGAATTTCGACCCGGATTTACCCACACGCTCTAAGGAGAAAGCTTCCACCAATTCATCCAAACTAAATATTTCTTGGGTATTTCCCGGATTCCATCCCAATAAAGCCAACATATTGATAAATGCCGCTGGAAAATATCCTCGTTCACGGTACCCACTTGATTTTTCACCTTCTGCCGACATCCAATCTAACGGAAACACCGGAAAACCTAATCGATCTCCATCACGTTTACTTAATTTCCCATTTCCATCAGGACGCAACAATAAAGGTAAATGTGCAAATTTCGGACGTTCCCATCCAAATGAATCATATAAAAGTACATGCAACGGAGCCGATGGTAGCCACTCTTCTCCTCGAATGACATGCGTAATTTCCATTAAATGATCATCTACAATATTTGCAAAGTGATAAGTTGGCATGCCTGATTCTTTTACCAACACCTTGTCATCCAAATTATTAGTATTCACCGTAACCCAACCTCTAATTTCATCGTGAAGTCGGATATCGGTATTACGTGGAATTTTCATTCGAATGGTATAAGGATCGCCGTTCGTCAAGCGTTTATCCACCTCTTCTTTCGACAATGAAATTGAATTTTTCATAGTTGAACGGGTAACACTGTTATATTGCCAGTTCGCCATCCCCATCGATTCTGCTTGCGTACGCATATTCGCCAAATCTTCAGCGGTGTCAAATGCATAATACGCATGACCAAGTTCAACTAGTTTTTCGTAATAAGGTTTGTAAATCGCCACCCGTTCTGATTGAATGTAAGGACCTTTATCGCCGCCATAACCAACCCCTTCCGAAGGTTCAATACCACACCCTTTTAAACTTTCTAAAATGTATTCCTGCGCCCCTGGTACAAAGCGGGTTTCATCGGTATCTTCTCTCCGCAATAGAAAATCGCCTCCGTGTTTTTTTGCAAAGAGGTAATTGTATAATGCAGTTCTCACTCCTCCAATATTTAAAGGACCAGTAGGACTTGGGGCAAAGCGAACTCTTATTTTAGTCATGTTGTTCGAATTCAAGGATAATTATTTTTTGGCAAAGATACATTTTTGCTGTGAAATACGTTATCGATCTTAAACAGTCTTTAACGGATTTAAGGATTCGCGTTGTAAGAGACAGGTAGTTTCCGAAAGAATGAACAAAATTGCATGATTATTGTACTATCTAAGGGAAATTAGTAACTTAGTAGGTTAGTTAAAAAGTAATTAAATTGAATAAGTTTCAAAAAGTCATCAACCACATAGAACTTTTTATTAAAAAGTACTATAAAAACCAGATCCTAAAAGGAGGTATTTTCTTTTTGGCACTCTTGTTATTGAGTTATTTATTGGTCACTGGCCTCGAATATTTAGGAAAATTTAGTTCGGGTGTAAGGCTGGCATTATTGGTCAGTTTTATAGGGATTAATTTATTCTTATTGGTGAGGTTCTTGATTATTCCTTTGCTCAAATTAAATAAATTGGGCAAACCAATCTCTGTGATGGATGCATCCGAAATGATTGGGAAAATTTTTCCAGATGTTGGCGATAAGTTAAAAAACACTTTGCAGTTAAAGAATGATAAGGAAGCAATGCGGATGAATTTGGAATTGGTAGAGGCAAGTATCGACCAACGTTCTGAAACTCTTTCCTTAGTTCCTTTTTCAACAGCCATTGATCTTTCGGCGAATAAGAAATACTTAAAATACTTAATCCCTGTTTTATTAATTTTTGTGGGAATTGCGGTAGTGGCTCCGAATTGGTTGTTTGATGGAACCAAACGAGTGGTTAATTTTAATACGGAATTTGTAGATCCTGCACCGTTTAAATTTGTCGTAGAGAGTCCAAAGAACGCGGTGCAAGGTGAAAATTATTTGTTAAAGATTAAATTAACCGGAAACG
>JADZFJ010000147.1 GCA_020849935.1 Crocinitomix sp.
AATTAATTGGAATCGATTCTTCTATCAATAAAAACAACCGTACTACAAATGGATCTGAATTCAAGAGTTCAATATAGGCTGGTAAAAAGATGATTAAATCGGGAAAATCATTGACTTCAGGACTCGGGGAAAATAAAGTAGATTCAATCAAAATAATCCCTCTTCTTTCAGTCACCAACCAGTTGATTTGTTGGCAACGCAATTGAAATAATTCATCTTCATAATTCGTCAAGATGTAATCCTTGTACAAAGGTTTAAATCCAAACAAAAGGCTCATTTTCAATTCAAACGTCGAAAAATTTTGCAAATCAACGGAGGTAATTCGTTCGATTTTATCAATGTATTCGGAGGCAAAAATGAAATCGATATTATTCCGATCGTCATCAAATTCACGAATAGGAATTTCTAGGTGTTTATAATCTGTCGACAAAGGCGATGCCAACATATTACTGTAAGCTTTTGGTCGATTGTAGGCCAATCCAGCGTAATTCTGCAAATACAAACTTTTAAACACCACCGCATCTACTTCAACAATCCCAACATAATTTGAGCCTAGGATCAATTGATCAATCGTATCTGCTGCCTCACCGTGTCTGGCCAGGAGATGATTCAAAATTTCATTTCTGCGTGAAATATTGACCGCATCTTTGGTCATTAGATTCTTTAACCCGAAGATGTATGAATTATAGGGATCGTCTTGGTAATCTTTCCAACTTTTGGTATCTCTTTCGATAAAGGTTTGCGGTTCTTCACTGAAATCAAAGGTTTTATAATCTTTTAGTAAGCAACGTACATCAGGAATTTGATAGATGGATTGGTAAAAATAGGTTGGTGAAAATGTCTTAAAAATCGCTGGATATTCTTCGCCTCCGGCAGATAATTTGTCCTTTTTGGCAAAATAAGTGTGTAAATCGCTTGGTGTACCTGTGGTTGAATTTTTAAACGAAAATAAATTGTGAAGATTCGCCAATTGAGAAAATTGATTTGCCAAAACTTGGTCAAACAGCGTAAGATAGCCTTTCAATTGATTCGACTGAGCTTTAATCAACGGTGGATCGCTTGGTTTAATCGCATTAGGTCCCACCGCGTAAACATCCGGCAAGGTATTTTGAATCGAAAAATAGGAATTGATGTCTCTAAACGTTCCATTCGGAATTGGCGATACATGTTGATCCACTTCAGGAGCAAGTTGATCTCTAGGCTTAAGCTGGCTATTTTTTACATTTTCTGCATCAACTTTTAACAGTTGCCCGTTTGCATAAATGGTCAATTTACCTTCTCTAATCGATTCTTCCCAATCAAATGTAATTAACTCACTTTCATTCACTTGAATTTGGTCTTTTCGATCATTTGTTGAACCAAAAAACAACCTTGTCACTCCTTTAACTTCAGGAATTGATTTAATAACGTTCACTAAATCGTAGCTATTAAACTGATCTTTCTTTTCGCCGAGTGAGGTAGTTTTAATAAATCCATTCGTCAAATAAGGCCCATCAAAAACGGTATTAATTTCATCCGTCCAATCCGTCACAGAAGCGTACGAATTGACCTTAACTGTTGGAAAAATAGCTTGTTCGGCCGCAATGGTAATACTCCAAATAACTTTGTCTAAATCGTTAGGATGCTTGATATTAATCGTGCCATTCACATTAAATTTAACGCGGTTTAATACCTGAGGAACTAAAAAACGTTGACCTAAATTTCGGCTCCGATTTAAGCTATAATTTACTTGATCGCATATTATCTTATGCTCCGTTTCCTCCTTCAATTTTGCTGGCAATTGTAAATAAATTTGATAGGCGGTATTTGTTGATCCTGTAATTTCAACTTGCCTAATCGACACATTTTGAACCAGTGGAACAGCGTTTAAAATATATTTGCGATAATCATTGATGGTGATTGCAGTAGAAGTCAAAATATCTTGCGGAAGAAAAAACTGATTCTCTTGAATTAAATTCCCAGCTTGATTGGTTAAAATATCTGCAATGTCAAAACTCGAACAATAGCCTAATTCGGTTAAGGCGTAGCACAATTCTTCCAAAAATGTCACCCCAGGATCAGAAGGATTTAAATTGGTCCAATTACTTCCACTACGCTGTTGAATATAATTGAGCCCTTTCAATTTTAAGGCCTTATAATTAAGACCAATTGGAAGTTCCCCAGCGACTATGTAGTTTTGATCGATCATACCGCCTTTTTATAAGTTAATGCTTGAACCGTAGATGGTACCAACAAAAGTGAACCTTTCTCTGCCCGAATATGTGTAGGTTTTTGGTGAGTTGAACTTGGTGAAGGATCGGACGAATGTGAACAGAAAAATGAAATGTTTTCTACCCCACTCACCTCGTCAAATCCTGTTAAAAAAGCCGCAACTTCCGAATCGGTGACACCTGAATCAATGTGGATTTGATCCTGATTAGTGGTAATCCAAGGAGAAAGGAATACTTTTAAAGCTTGTGTAATTCGCATCGAAACTCCGTTAATATCAAATTCTGGTTGGATATAAACGGTTGCGTAAACTTTTAGGTAGTGAATTTCAAAGTTCTTAATTTCAAGGCGATGAATCGCTGATTCTTCTCTCAAACTCGATGAAATTTGATCCAATTCACAATCGCTTACCCTTGGTAAAAATGCGTTTGATGCATATTCATTGCTTACTTTTTTCACCAACGAAATATTCACCATTCGATTGGCGCGATCGTGTGTCACTTTTGAATAAAATATCGTGTCAAAATTTTGTCGAATAATTCGGTTAAAATCATTTGCTGTCAAAGGTCGATTTTTGATTTTTAACTGATTCGCCACGCGCATATTCATCGAAAGATCTGTCTCACTGCTTTTTCCACCAAAAGATGCAAACGGTTGAATGATGGTAGCGAGTTCAGGAATTGCCACCATTGGTGCCGAAATTTGATTGGCGGCCAATTGAGGCAATCCGACCGTATTCGCTAAAGATGCCTCTGATCGCTCAACCTGAATTCCATTCGTTTTTACCAAAGATATTTTCCCAATTAATTCGGGATTTCCCTTAAGCGTTAAGGCAAACCAATTAGAATTACTTGGCATTAGAAAATGAGGTTCATCAATATCTGCGGAGACCTCGAAAGTGATGATTCCTGAACATTTTAAATTATTGGTTTGATCATTTAAAACGATTAGATTTTGCCAACCAAACTGGTTCAAGTAAAAGTACGATAGATGAACTTTTTCTGCTCTGCTAGAATGCGCCGATTGATTTACCTCAAAAAGAACACTTAATTGACTTCCAGAAATTAACTTGGTTACCTCCAAAAATAAAACGGCATCATATTTCAAACTTGGATACATTGAAACGAAAAACGGTTGTTGCGTTAACCCACAAATTGGAAATCCGATTGTATTCGAGTAGTTTGAACTATCTTGAGAGGCATCAAAAACCAAATAGTTTTCAAAAATGGAATAATGATAGCATTGCAACGGTTTTTGTTGATTTGAGTAATCGAGTGCATAGGTATCTGAGGCCATATAACTCGCCGTAATTCCACTGATCATTGGCGCAAACGGAACATTTGGTGCAGGAATCAAAACGGTTTTTGGCTTCACTGGCGTTTGTCCTGTGGGCAATGCATGTGTCACATTTGGTGTTGCATTTACCGGGGCAGGTGTAGTACCAGTTGGTGCAAGTGTTGAGTTGGTAGGAGCAGCCGCTAAATTAGATGGTAGAGGACTTATTTTTGGTACCGCTGGTTCAAATAAAGTGGTCGATTTTGGTTTAAAGAGTAAATCTGCATTCACCAAAGCTACCTGTGCCACAATTTTTGGGTAAAGATCATTCCCAAAAGCATATTGAGGCGATGCTAAATTCATTTTAAGATACCCAGAAATCGTATTTTCGGAGTAAACAAGTGGTTTATTTTGAATGGAAACATCGTACAAAAATGGCGGCGCTCCTGTTTGATTCGAATTGTAAACAAACACAGAGGTGGATGACAACTCGGTCAAAGCTGTGGCTGGATTAGCATTTTCAATTGGAACTTTTACGGTAGTAAACATTTCGATGGCATCTGAACCAATTTGATCTGGATTATTGGGCGGTGTGCAAACAATTTGTTGCTCATTCACCACACAATTTCCTTGGCGCGAAAGTGGGAAATCATTCCATTGATAGTGAGATAAAAGGTCAAAGGTGACCTTAAATGCGGCATTGTCAAAATGTAATTCTAGAGGAATTTGTATGTTCTCCTGTTTTTTACCAAAGAATGATCGAACTTTAGTTAACGTTCGACTAAAAATGCCTGGCAAGGGATCTCCCGGTTCAATTTTTCCTTGCAAATATGCGTTGTAAATGTAATAGTAGGTTGCAAAATCTTTCGGTAGATTGGCCCAATTGACATTGATCGTGAAAAATGTGACCGGTTTACTAAAGATTTCTGAGTTACCGAGGTAAAAAATCGCATTTTCTGGCACAACAGGTCCAAATGGTTGAAATGGTTTTGAAGCATCTAAACTGCCATTGGCATTACCTAATGAAAACGTTCGTAGATTTTCAACTAAAACATCAATTTTAAGCGAATTAATGATGGGAGGTTCTGCCAATGAATCAAATGCATTAAATATTATTTTAAACAACGGCCATTCAGCAGTATAACCATCAGGGTTTGTGATAAAATTTTCGATACTTGGATCCGTAGGTAAAAGAACAAACGTAAGTACCCAGGTCCCACCAACTGGCGCTATTTGAGGATTTGTTTGTTTGCCTTCTAACGAAAACCAGGCGGTTTGTGTACTCAAATAAAATTGGATATTTGTTGGATCCAAATCACCAAAATTATTGGGAGATTCAAAGGTAAAAGTAATTGTACGTTGACCTTCTAACAAATAAAGCAAAGGACTTGCAAAACTAATTCCTAACGATTTAATTTGTTGATTTTCAGAAGAAAAATTCCCAAAAGCATTCCAACCAACCACCGATCCATTTTCATCCATTTTCACTTGATCTACGTCGTTCTGTTGATTAAAACCAAGAATTTGCACTTTTTTTATAGGACTCACTAGGTTTTCTGATGGTGTAGCATTTGGTGTTGTGGACGAAATATTAGCAAAATCAATTGGGAGAAAAACCTCCAAATCCAGCGCCTTTTTGACGATTAAGGTGTACGCCGTTTTAATTTGAGCAGGATTTAATAATTGATCTTGCGTCGTTTCAAATATAATCGGTTGTTTATCCGCATCTAAACCTGCATTAAATTCGGTGCCTGACAATAGTTTAAACACCCGATTTTGTTTGGCTAAATCGCCGCATAAGTAGACTTTATCGGCTTGCGAACCTAGTTTCGTTTGTTTTAAGATGTCTTGGTAATAAAAATTTAAATGTTTCGCAGACAATCCATTTAAATCGTCTTGGTTCGATTTCAACAAATCAAAAAAGGTGCGAATTAAAAGGGTATCAGGATACGAAGTTGGTGCTACCGACAAGGTTTTATATTCTTCCGATGCCTTTTCAACCAAGATTTGAAAGAAACCAAATACTGCATTTCCTGTGTTTTTTAGGGCGGTGAATAATTCCAAGACATTATTCTTGTCAATTGGGTATTGAATCCCTAGAATTTCCCAAAAAGTTCGTTGATCAGTTGACGAAGTCCACAATTTGGCCGTGTAGGTTTTGTGATAATTTTCATCGATCCAATTAATTCCATAAAATTTAATCGATTTGTTTAAATCGTTATAAAGTTCCTTAATCGCCCAATAAATAGCTGCATATTTGGTGCGAATCATTTGTTGAAAATAAACCTTCAAGCCATACTCTTGTTCGGAATTTTCCATGAAATACGACCATTTGTGCATTTTGGCAAATACTTCAAAAATTTGCTGAAAAATTGGATTCAACATTTCCACTGAATTGGCTTGCGGGGGCATTATGGTGGATATTGTTTCTGACGATGGTTCGATAATTTTTGTGGTCGCAATTGAATTGGTGGTAATAAACAAACGAATCTTACTCTTCACATCAATGGAAGAAATATGCGCTGTTAAAAAAACAGGATCCTTTAAAAGAAATGGCTGCCAATCCCCTTCTTTTTCATTGTTTTTATTGTAAAAATTGATCAATTTAGCAAAACGTGTCATAAAATCAATCCAATCCACATCCGTTCTTGCATCTACCAGCTGTACTGGAAAATTCAAGTTTGTGTTGATTGAATCAAGGACGCTATCTAAATTTACATTACTCATTGGATCGATGACAAATTGGTTCCTTCATTTACCGAAAAAGGGTAGACATAATTGTGCCGTGTATTTGTTTGATTATTTGTGTAATTAATTGATATTAAAACCAATCCTATTTGCTCGTTTGAAAATTCAACGAAAATGCTATTCACTGTTATTCGTGGCTCGTGATTTAATAAGGTGAAGTGAACCGTTTGTTTAATTTGACCTTTTAATGCTTCGTCTAACTTTTGAAAAAAATACTGCTGTAAACCCGAGCCATAATTAGGATTCATACAGCGAGATTCTTTTTGCGTACTCAATAATAATCGAATCGATTCATTGATGTTTTTTTCATACTCACTGGTATCTAATTGATAATTCCCCACAGAAAATGTGACGGGAAATGCCCAACCAGAACCTAAAAAATGGTCTTTACGATATTTATCCAACGCACTAGCCACCGATCATTACATTAAAAGCCCCTAAAACAATCGAACCACCATGCGCTGTTGAGTCTCCCAATCGCGCCGCTGGCATTCCACCAATCATCACCGTCGCAGATCCTTTGATAATTGAATCTGGTGGTCCCACACACACCAACATATCGCCCAATTTTGCCGCTGG
>JADZFJ010000148.1 GCA_020849935.1 Crocinitomix sp.
AAACAACTCGAAATAGCCCGCTATTACTTCGTTGCTTTTTCTCAAACTCAAGCTTTTCTAAGCGATCTGAATGAAATTTAAAATCGAATTCAGGTTTTTAGACTAAGCTTATTTTTTGTCGATAAAAAAGGAAATAGCCAATTCCAAAATAAACAATATTGCCAATCAAAAGGAAGTACTTAAAGATTGAAATCTCTGCGATTAGGTATCCTACGTGCATTAAAAAGAAGCTGACTAAAATCGAACCGATCAGACTGAGGGTATAAATCACAAATCCACTGTTTTTTTGGCGCCAAATTAAAATCAAACCGATTAAAGCAAGCAGATACACCACGATTTGAAAAGTGGAATGCACAAAGAGCAATTGAACAGTATTCCGAAAGCCGTATTGGACATACCCAACTCGATTATAAGCGTCTCGAATGATATTAGATTGTTCTAATTTAGGAAAAAGGGTGACTGAAAAAAAGGTGATCAGGTGTCCAAAAACGAGGATGAGCCAACTTATAAACCCAATTATCACCGACACTTGAATAATTAGACTAGGACGATATCGTCCTAAAATAAGATGACCAATTTTTTGAAGAACTGTCGATTTTATTTTTTTTTCGAGACTCATCCTAAGTTGTTTGCACTAAACATTTATCCCATTGTAAGCCAATCCAAGATTTAAAAATTGATTTGTACAATTTAGAGGGAATTTTTTCTTTTTCAATCTTATAAATAGGATAGGTATTTCGGTTAGTATTGGGACAAATTAACTCCAATTCTCTGCCCATTCGTTTTATTTTTAAGGTGATGTCGGTTTCAATATGTTTTTCGAAGACTTCGGAAATATTGTTGGTGATTGGATCTCCGTTGATGGCAATTAGTTGATCGCCAATGGATAATTGTGCTAATTCACCGCTACTTCCTGGAAATAAATCTTGCACAAAAAACTCATCCGAAATTTCATTGATTTTGATTCCTAAAACCCGCTCTGAATGAATCGGATTGTCTTCTGTTTGAATAAAAAATCCGATAGTTTCCAGGGCGGTTACTAACATTGATTCGTAAGGATTGGTGCCATGGACATAATTTTTAATGAAGGAATCAAAATTAACCCCACTAAATTTTTCACAGGCATCAAAATAATCAGCTTGGGTGTAGCCTTTGTTTTTCTGCGCAAAATTGACGTACAAATAATTCATCACCGAATGAATCGAAGCTTTGTTTAAACTGCCTTTACGAATAATCATGTCCGTTGCGAATGCCAATAAAGCGCCTTCGTTGTAAATCGAAACTTTTCTTCCAGGTGTTCCTTTCGAATAGCCATCTAACCAAGTGTCCCAGCTAGATTCTGCCACCGAATAGTTAAATCTTCCAAAATTGTCAAAATGTTTTTGAAGTAATTTTTCGAGTTCAAGTTTATACCATTCAAAGGTTTTGACTTTTGATTCGGCCAAAAATAAATCACCTAAATAGGTAGTAACTCCTTCGGCGACATAGCCTAATTGCGAATAATTTTCTTTCGAATAATCATACGGATACATTTCAGCGGGACGAATGCTTTTGATGTTCCACGCATGGTATAATTCGTGTGAACTAATCCCCAAGAAATCATCATACGAATCTGTAAAAACGACTTCACTTGGCCCAAGCATAATTACAGTCGAATCCAAATGTTCGACTCCGTGATACGCCTTCATAGGCATGATTTGATAAAAAAAGTGATATTCTTTGGCAGGAAATCCAAGAATTTTTTTTCTTCGATCGCTGTATTTTTCGATTTGAGATTTGGTAAATTTTTGAAAATCAGGAATAATTTTATCCCAATCTACGGTCACCTTTCCTTGAAACCAAAGGTGAAATTTAATACCAAAAATGGTGTAGGTTTGGTGTTGCAAATTTGCACTTGCAATAAACGGACTGTCTACTAAGCGGTGATAAGTTTCGCAAGAAATCACATTTTTTTTATGTGGTGCTGCGCAGGCAAGTTGAAAATCAGATGGAATATCTAAGGTAAGTGTACACTGTTCATCCACTTGGTTTTTGTCATACACCAAACAATTAATTGGATTGACATACAATTGAAGGTCGTCGATAAAGGATGATCCGGCGTTTAGTTCATTTGCATAATAAAAATAAGATATTTTGAGTAGATCCGTTGAAGCACAATCAACTAACCAAGAATTCTTAGAAGATTTTTGAAAATTTACCGAATGCCCCTGTTGATTCGAGATCGAGAAACCTTTCACATTTTTTGCAAAATTGCCAAGTTCATATCTTCCTGGTCGCCAAGCTGGGAAAAAAAGTTCGATGGATTTTGCACCACCCGTTTTTATCTGAGCCTCAATAGTTAAATATTGTTTGGATGGATGAAGGTAGCTAATTTTATAGTCCATTTAAAATTAATTTAAGACGAGGTTTTCGACCGTTTTCGAGTTCAAAGTTAAGAAGAATGTCTTGATGTTAAGCCGTTTTTACCCCATTTTCTTGGTAAAATCAACCGACTGAGTTGGAACTCCACAATTTTAAAGTCGAAAATATTCGTGCGTGCCCTTTCATTTAAGCGATAAATAGTTAAATTCGTCCCTGATTTAAATTCAAAGTATGACATACGATATTATAGTAATTGGTAGCGGACCTGGTGGGTATGTTGCTGCAATAAGAGCTTCACAATTAGGGTTAAAAACGGCCATTGTTGAAAAAGCAGAGTTGGGTGGAATTTGTTTAAATTGGGGTTGTATCCCTACCAAAGCATTGTTAAAAAGTGCAAATGTATTTGAATATATAAAGCATGCGTCGGATTACGGAATTACGGTAAAAGATGCCAGTGCGGATTTTGAAAAAATTGTTCAAAGAAGTAGAGGTGTAGCGGATAAAATGAGCGGCGGGATCAAATTTTTGATGAAAAAAAATAACATCGACGTATTGGTGGGTGTAGGAAAAGTGAAAGCGGGCAAAAAAGTTGCTGTAACAGATGCACAAGGTGCTGTAGTTGAATACACCGCTGACAAAGGAGTGATTTTAGCAACAGGTGCACGTTCGCGCAAATTGCCAAATCTTCCGCAAGATGGGAAAAAAATAATTGGATACCGCGAAGCAATGGTATTGCCAAAAATGCCTAAGAAAATGGTCGTTGTTGGTTCTGGTGCGATTGGCGTTGAATTTGCTTATTTTTATAATGCAATGGGCGTGGATGTAACGGTGGTTGAATATTTACCAGTGATTGTTCCTGTCGAGGACGAAGAAGTTTCAAAACAATTGGAGCGTTCGTTTAAAAAACAAGGGTTAAAAATCATGACAGATTCTTCAGTTGAGTCGGTAGATACGAGTGGCGAAGGTTGTGTGGTGAAAGTAAAAACCAAAAAAGGCGAAGAATTAATCGCTTGCGACATTGTACTTTCGGCGGTTGGAATTGAAACAAATTTAGAAGGAATTGGATTAGAAGATGTGGGTATTGCAACAGACAAAGGAAAAGTATTGGTGAACGAATATTACCAAACAAATATCCCAGGTTATTTTGCGATTGGTGACATTGTGATGGGACCAGCTTTGGCGCACGTAGCTTCGGCAGAAGGAATTATTTGTGTGGAAAAAATTGCAGGAATCCATGTGGCTCCGTTGGATTACGGAAATATCCCAGGATGTACGTATTGCAATCCAGAAGTTGCTTCGGTGGGGATGACAGAGAAAGCGGCATTAGCAGCTGGATACGAAATTAAAGTAGGTAAATTTCCATTTTCAGCTTCTGGAAAAGCAAGTGCTTCTGGATCAAATGATGGATTTGTAAAATTAATCTTTGATGCGAAATATGGCGAATTGTTAGGTGGTCACATGATTGGTGCCAACGTCACCGAAATGATTGCTGAAATTGTCGCTATTCGTAAGTTAGAAACTACTGGGCATGACATTATTAAAACTGTTCACCCG